>NZ_LMOM01000044.1 GCF_001424185.1 Deinococcus sp. Leaf326
AGAATGCGGGCACGCTCCCAGAGAGGCTGTGACTTCGACACTCCCAGACTCTCGCGTCTGGGAGCGCTTTTTTCGTCTTATGCAGGTGCAACTCCTGAGTCCTACCCTGTTCCCCCTTCTCCTGACTACCCTTCTCAGCGCTACCTCTGCTGGAGCATCCGCCGTCACCCCACTGAGCCCAGCTCTCCCACTGCCCAGCACGGGCCCAACCTGCGTCTCAGCTCTGGCTGCCCCAACCATGAGCTCCCCCACGCCCCTGGCGCTCCCTACGGGGGTCACAGGCCACGTCAGCTTTTACGCTGCCGAGTACGATCCAAAGACCAGGCAACCGTTACGGGCGCTCACGTTGGGCAATCCCGAGGATCTACAGCCCCTCGCCAGCATCTTCAAGCCCTTGATCCTCCAGGGCGTACTCCAGGACGTGGACGCTGGGAAGCTGAGGCTGAACACCGTGTTCACGACCACCGCCGCTAACCGCAGCATCGAGGACTACCCCGCCGGCAACAACACGCTGCAGGTCCTCGCCAAACGCGCGATCTACCTCAGCGACAACACGGCCTCCGACATCCTCCAACTCGCTTACGGCCCAGAGCGCCTCGCCCGCGCGGTGCGCCAGAGCAGCCCGTGCACCTCGGTCCTCCTCACGACCAAAGCATGGTGGGGCGCCCAGGCTGGCCTGATCCCTTCCGTCATGACGACCAACACCGCCGCAGGTGCCCGCGTCTTCGGCGCCCAGCCGTTCGCACAGCGTCTGGTGACTGCCAAGAACCTGATCGCCGCCTCGCAGAAGCTGACCGGTCCCGATGTCGAGCGGAAACTGGACGTGTATTTCAACGGCCCGACCTACACAGCTGATATGGAGGTGAACCTTCAGAACACCAGTACAGCGCGCGCCTACACCGACCTGATGGCCCAGACCCTCTCGGGTGCAGCCCTGAAGCCCACGACCCGGAAAGTCTTCCGCGACATCCTGGCGACCGGATGCTGCCGCCCCAAAGCACCAAAACTGAACGCGACCTACTGGGCCGCGAAGGCCGGCAGCGGCTGGGGCATCCTGACACTCACCGGCTACGTCGAGACCCCGGACGGCCGCAACTTCGCGTACACCTACCTCAATGACAGCAGCGTCACCACCGACGCAGAAGAGATGGAAAAGCAGATCCGCCCCGTTGTCCTCTGGATTGAGCAGAACATCCTGGCACTCAGGACCCCGCGGTGAGTCCGCTGCGGCGTACCCGGCTCCTTGAACAGGTGACGGCCGCCTCCGGTCATGTGCTGCTGTGCGCGCCCAGTGGGTATGGCAAGACCGGCCTTCAGGAGCAGCTGGCCGCCTCCCTTCCGGGTGCCGTCTTGATCACTGCGGCGCCGACAGATACAGTCGCCACCCTCCTCGAGCGAGCCGGCGGCCCCCAATCGGAGCGCCGCGTCTGCCTGATCGACGACGCCTACCGGCTGCCCCCTGAAGAAGTAGTGGCGCTGCTCAAGGTCCCCCCAACGCTCTGCCAAATGATCCTGGCCGTTCGGCACTTCCATTACGCCCGCGTCCAGATGCTGCGGCAAAAGCGTCAACTCCTGGTGCTGGATGCCACTGATCTGGCATTTTCCAACGATGAGTTGGCCGCGCTGGAGGACTCCGCGGACCTCGCCCAGGAGCTCCAGGAACAGACCCTCGGTTGGCCAGCGCTCGTCGAAATTCACCGGAGCCCGTATGGGGACCTGTCGGGGTATCTCGACGACTTGCTCGAGGAGGTAGACCCTCATGCGCGCGAACTGCTGACCGACGTCGCGACTCAGGACCGCTGGGAGACATTCCTCGCGGTCATGCAGCATGAGGGCCAATTGCAAAGCCTTCTGAACTGCGGTTTCCCTATCATCCCCGTCCATGGACAACTCCGGCTCCACCCCGCGATGCGCCGGCACCTGCAGGAGCGTGTGGGAGTAGGCATCGACCCGGTAGACCAGCAGAACACCGAACTCAAAGATCTCCTCGACCTGACGGAACGGCTCATGCCCGATGAGATGGTCATGCTGATCCGAAGTTTCTTCACCCGATATGGGGAGGACGACAGCGACTTACAGCAGAAGGTGGAGTTGCTGTCCAGCGTGCCTCTCCTCAGCCTGCCAGCGTTCTTGCGCGATATGTACGCCAACTACCTCATCACCGCCAATAAGCCCAGGGAAGCCAAGTACATCTTGCTCAAACAGCAGGAATCAGGAACCGACGCCTCCCGCACCTACATCCTCTTAGGACTTCTCGCCTCCAGAAAAAATAACCTCGACACCTGGGCCCAGGCGTTGGAAATGGCCCATGAACGGGCGAAGACAGACGAGGATTACTCGCGGTACTACGGCCACCTGTCGAATTACCACATGCGCTGCAACCGCTATGACGAGGCGGAGCGGGCCGCTGAAAAAAACCTCGAATATGCCCTGCGCTCGCGAAACCTCAGTCAACACTTTGCCGCCCTGAGCAACACCGGCTATGCCCGGCAGATGAAGGGCAATATCTTGGGGGCCAAGGACGCACTCCTCGATGCTTTGAACCTGGCCGAGCGCGAGGGCGACCGGTATCTCCCACAACTCAACTACCTGATCTTTCAGCTGAGTGAGGTGCTCAAAGACACGGGCGCCTTCGATGACGCTCTAGACATCATCGATCGGGGACTCCGTAACCAGCCGGCCAGCCTGGCCTCTATGCCCTACCTCTACAACACGCGTGGGCTGATCTACCTGGAATTCGGGAGATTGGAAGACGCCTTGATCAACTTTGAGGCGTCTATCGGCGGATTTCACGCCAGAAGTAACGTCGTAGGGCTGCTGATGCCGCATACCTTTGCCGCCTACACGCTCTACCGCCTGGGCTGGTTCGACCGCATCGCCGAGCACAAGCAAGCCCTGCATGATGTCATTAGCCAAATCACATCACCCAGGAAAAACTACACCGAGCATCTCGCCTATTTGCCCCTAGTCGAAGGACTGGCCCTCCTCGTCAAGGGCGATGAAACCGGCGCGGTAGGCGTGCTGGAGTCCATTGATCTGGAAGGGCGGTTGACCTATGACAGCGTCCTGCTCGCCACCCTACTCGCAAGCAAGATTCGTGTGGCCCAGGGCTGCTATGCCCAGGAGCACGCTCAGCGTCTGATTGAGATCCTCGACGCCCGGGGAAGTGCGACCGATGTGACCGCGAGAATGTACCGGGGGGAGTTTGAGGACGTCTATCAGGCCTGCATCAAGCTGAAGATGGACCCGAAGCGCTTCCAACGGATTCTGGACATCCCAGAGCCAGAACTGGCTGCTCGACCGGCGTACCCGATCCATTTGATTACCCTGAACCGGATCAGCCTGATTGCCGCAGGGCGAGAGTACAACGTCAATCCAGCCTATGCGGCGTACGCGCTGGCCTATCTGCACCTCAAACGAGATTGGAAAACGTCTGCCAGCATGGGAGAGGACCTCTACACCCATACGTCCATCCCCCGAAAAAACGCACAGAAATCCATGTCGCTCCTGCGGGGGTTGCTCCGGCAGCTTGACCCGGAAGTCGAAAAGACGCTCCTCTCCCCGACCAATGATCCCCGAGGGTACCGGGTCGAGTCCAGTGATCAGGTCCACCTGCATGCGGATGTAGACGTCTATCTGGGCTCAAAGTACAGCCCCCAGAATCCCGATGCATTCGAACTTGAGAACCTGCTTGCACGGGTCGGGGTGTTCCTCCCTGGGTTGCCGGACAGCACGTTCACCCAGGACATCAACAGTCGACTTGAGGATAAGACGGTGAAGGTGGCCTTGCACCTGGCCAGTCAGTATCAGCATCAAGGTGACATCAGAGGTGCAGCCCGCGCGCTGTTGACCGGACTGCGCTTCGTCTCCTCGTTAGAACTGGGGACTGCGCTGAATCAGATCCTGCCGGAGTTGAAGGTGACTGCCCATTCACCTGTGCGGAGCATCTTGCGTCTTGTGCAGGAAGATGGCAACCAAAATCTGGGAGATATCATCACGGATGCGCTGGCCGCTATTTGAAAAACTGCGTCCAGGAGCTTGGATTTCTCATGCAATCGCCCTGCGCTAGAGTGAACGTGCTCAGGGAAGTCACCGTGCAACCTTGCAGCCCCCGAGGGTGTCGCGCATCTGTGGACGAAGCGGAAACCTGTTTTTGCCCCCTACGATTTGGTGCAAAGTCAACCAGGTTCTTAGCCGTTTAAGCCTCACGATCTAGACAACTTGACCTCGGCCACTTGAGCAGGCCGGCTGAGAACGGGTGCGATTTTCCCCACAACACTGTCTCGACGGCGGATCAGATTGCCCCGAACTGTCCCCCTATCAAGCGTCAACTGCTCCGCACGCCACGGAACGTCTGCCGGAATCTCGGCAGATCTTTTTTGGGCTGTTTGGGCCGTGCAACCAGAACCGACCTCACGCTGTACCTATGCCAAGAGGACACCCATGACCGCACGCACCGCCAAGTCCCCCAAGCCCACCCGCAATCCCTTTACCAATTCGCAGGTCCTGATCCTCGGCGAAGGGGAAGCCACGCTCGTCAGTTCGAAGGGGAACGTCAGAACCAGTCAGGGTCCAGATCTCAAGACCCTCCCCGCCAAGCTCAGTGGCCCAGTCGCGGTCATCGACCTCACCAAACGCACTGAACTGGCCTACGCCAACATGGCCGAGTACACCCCGACTGAGGTGCTGGGTGGGCTCATGCTCGACGCCTCCGCCTACACCAAAAAAGACAACAGAGAGCTCTATCTCAACGCGGCCCCCACGATCAGTGATCAGGACCAAACCGCCGCGCTGCTCGGCTACATTGCCCGCTCCAACTACGCCGCCCTGAGCCAGGACATCCAACGGACTGGCCTTCACATGACCGTCCTCATCCCCGCCCTCGCCGTAGCGGCCCAGGCCTTACTGCCCGACGGCCTCGGGACCCTCCTGGTCGAGGTCCACACGGACGAGTACACCGTCTTACTCCTCGAGAACGGCAAAATCCTGGGACGCTTCCGGGAGTTCTACCGGAGTGATACGCCAGCGCAGGACATCCTCAAGAGTCTCGATTCCCTCGCCAAATCCGATGCGCTTCAGGAAGTCAAGCGGGTCGCGCTGATGGGCGATGCCACCCTAATCCAGAACGTCCTGACCGCCCTACAAGATGTGGCAGAGATCGAGTTCGTCACCTTTTCCCCCTCGGGACTCGCTCAACTGCTCCACCAGCATGGCACTCTCTTCGCCATCCGCGGGAGAACCGAAGGCCAGGCGAAGCAAGTTTCCTGGTGGCCTCTTGTCGCTGGCGTTGCCCTCGGCCTCCTGCCCTACGGCGTCCTGAGTGCCCTCAACGCGGGCACCAGCCGCCAGATCCAGCAGACCCGCGATCAGATCACCGCCATCCAACCTCAGCTGGCCGAAGGCCGGGCCCTCGAAGCAGAGATTGCCCGAGTCCAGGATGTCAAGACCAAAGCCGCCGCGATCACGGAGAGCCGCGTCGACTGGTCTCAGGCCTTGAGCGACCTCACAGATCAGCTCCCCCAGTCCGCAGGGCAACTCACAGCCCGCTTCACTCGCCTCTCCACCGACCTGCCCGCTCCTGTCGCGGCAGCTACACCGGTAGCGACGACCGCTGCAGACGGCACGACGACCCCTGTGGTCGCGCCGATTCCGGCCGCGAGTGTCCCCCTCCCCACCTACCAGTTGGAGTTCAAGGCGGCGTCCCGCGCAGCAGCGACGGCCCTGATCACCAACCTGGAGCAGACCTACGTGCTCGATACGCAGACGCTGACCCGCAACCCGGACGGCAGCTGGCGTATCCAGGCCAACGCCACGACCAAACCCGCGACGACTGAATCCGCCGCGACGGCCGCGACCCCGGAGACTCCGTGAACACCCCTCTGATCATCGGCCTGAGTGTCGTCCTGGCTCTCGCCGGCACGCTCACCCTCGGCAAGTCGGCCTACGAACAGCGTCTCGCTCTCCAGGGCGCACTGTCAGCTTCACAGGAGGAGTACCAGTCTGGACTGGCGACCATCGCCCGCCTCCCCCAGCTGCGCACCAGCGCCGAACAAGCCCGGACGGAACTCGCGGACCTTCAGCGGGAATTTCCGAGTAGCGAAAACCTGGGCGTGCTCCTCGAGCAGACCCAGCGACTCGCGCAACAGTCCGGTCTAGAGGTTCAGAACATCGCGCGCAGCACCGGCCCAAGCGCCATCCCCACCATTGCGGAAGTCCGCCTCAACATCCGCGCCGATGGCACGTACCCCGACACGGAGGCCTTCCTCCGAGCCGTGAAAGCGGACAAGCGAATCATGAACGTCACAGGATTTTCGACGGCTGGCGATGGCGCACAGAACATCAAACTCACCGGCTACGTCCGGCAGGGGGAATAACAATGAGCACGCACCCGAGCTCTGAAACAGCCCCCAAACAGGGCGCGCCTACCAGAAAGGCTATCCCGCCACGCGCGCTCCTGATCAGTGGCGTCCTCGCCGCCGCCGTCATCGGCACAGCCGGTTACTTCGCCACCAGACCCCCAGCCGCTCCTGACGTGCTCACCACCGCACCCGTGACCGTGCCTGCTCCCATCACCTCCACTGCCTCGACCCAGGACTCCTCTACCCCCCCTGTCTCCACCGGGTCAACCCCCAACACCGGATCCCCGACGAAGCCGGTTGCAGCAACTGTGGCGACCAATGATCCAGGCCGAGTGCGCGATCCGTTCGCTCCCGCCGAAGACAAGGCCACGCCCGCAACGGTCTCCACCCCGACCACGCGCATCGTCACTGCGCCCCGTGCGGCCGCCCCAGTGGTGCAGCAGTCCACCCCTGTGGTACGTGCCCCAGGAACGGCGGAGCCTGGTATTCAGGTGTTCACGCAACCCGCTCGGAATTCCACGGTCGTTCCCCAGCCTGCCCCGGTCACCACCGCACCGACGGCCAT
The DNA here is from genome assembly GCF_001424185.1 of Deinococcus sp. Leaf326. Taxonomy (NCBI): domain Bacteria; kingdom Thermotogati; phylum Deinococcota; class Deinococci; order Deinococcales; family Deinococcaceae; genus Deinococcus; species Deinococcus sp. Leaf326. The sequence continues at coordinate 6,925 of NZ_LMOM01000044.1, forward strand.
CGTGACCGCCCCTAATCCAGTGGTCACGTTGACGCCCGTCACGCCCCAGGCCAGTGCAGTGACACCTGCGGTGCCACAAACCAGCTCAATCCCCCCGGTGCGCGAAATCACGGTCACCTCACCCGCCGTAGTCGTGACCACCCCTGTAGCACCTGTCGTCATTCCCTCGTCGACACCCACAGCAGGTCCGGTTGCTGCCCTCCAGACTCCCGTTCCTGCTCCTGCCTCTGCACCTGCGCTCAATGTGACCCAGCAGTGGCTCCAGGATCACCGGGTGACTTATGGCGGCCGCGCGGACAGTGGCGAGAACACCACCGTCATTCTCAACACCAACGAAGGGCAGGTCTTTGTCGACGTCGGCCAAGTCATTCCAGGCACTGAAGTCACCCTCACGAGTGCTGACAACCAGAACCTCGTGTTCACTCAGAAGAGTAAGACCGCCAAGCTCACCATCCCCGCTTCTCCCACGACTGACACCGGAGCCCAACCATGAACATCAAACCCATCTCGACCCTGCTGACCCTGACCCTCCTCACCGCCGCCGCCGCTCAGGGCAGTGACGCACCAGCAACCACCATCGTTGTCCCCGGCAGCACCGTCATCCGTACTGCCCCGGTCAACCTTCCCGATACGGCCGAACTCCGCCGTCCTGTCACCCTGACGATCCCTGCCGGCGGCATGACCCTGGACACTGCCCTGACCCTCGTGGCCCGCACAGCTGGTTTCACGGTGCTGACGCAAGGCCTCCCCCAGGTGCAGCTACGTACTGGCCTGCAAGGCCTGAGCGCTGGCCGCGCCATCGAGACGCTACTGAACCTGTACGCCCCCAACAGCAGCGCCACCCTCGAAGGTAAGGTCCTCATCATTGGCGACGCCGCTGCCGTTCGCCGTGTGCAGGGCATCGCTCCCCAGACCATGGACACCAGCCGTCAGACCCGCACCGTCCTGGTCCCTGGCCTCACCGGCGAACAGCTGACCCGCGTCACCTCACTCCTGACCGCTCAGAGCGCCCTATTTGATACTGGCGTGGTCCTGCTGGCTGGGACGACCGAGCAGCTCGACGCCTCCGAAAAGACCCTGAAGGGGCTGCCCAAACCCGCAGCTGCGGTGGTTGCGACCACCCCCGTGCAGGTCACGCAGACCTACATCGTGCAGAGCGACGTGGCGCAGACGAGCGCGGCCGTGCGCGAACTGGGCACGACGGTCAGCGTGGTCGGCAACGCCCTGATCGTCCGGGGCAATGTCAAGCAGCAGGCCGACGCCGCTGCGCTCGTGGTCGCCCTCAATCAGAGCGTGGGTACGAAGGCCGCCGCTCAGCAGGTCCGGAGCGTCAAGCAGAGCTACGACACAGTCGCCGTGACGGAAGATGCCCAGGTCCTCGCTGCCCTACTGCCGGACGTCAAAGTCACCCCCCTGGCCACGCAAGGCCTGCTGATCGTGGATGCCCCGCAAGAAGTGCAGGGCGCCGTGGCCGTCATCCTGAAGACCCAGCGGGACCGCCGCGCCGGCCGCGCCATCAGCTACTACACCATCAACACCGGACGCGCCGCTGACCTCGTGAGTGTCCTGAAGCGCGAACTGCCGGGCGCAGACGTGCAGGTGGTCGAAGGTCGCAACATGCTCAGTGTTCAGGCCGCCCGCGCCGATCAGGAACGGGTCGTGACCCTCCTGGGCCAACTGCAGGCTGCCCCGACCACAGGTAACGCCGGGAGTGCCAATGAGATCATCACGCGCAGCGTTACGCTCGGGTACAGCGATGCGCAGACCCTGGCGACGAGCGTCAGCAGCCTGGCCCAGACCGTTGCAGCTGCGGCTGCCGCCACCAGCGCGGCCACCGCGACAGGCGCCGTGGCGGCGGCCCCGGCGGCCACCACCACCGTTCTGGCCAACGCTGACACCAACAGCTTGCTCCTGACCGGTCCGCGGACCATCGTCGAGGAACTCACCCGCGCCATTGCAGCCATCGACCAGCCGGCCCAGGGGGTGCGCGTGCGACTGCGCGTCGAGCAGGTGTCCGAGTCTGATTTGGCAAACCTGGGCATCAACTGGAAGGTCGGCGTGGGCGGCGTGGAGGTCGGCCAGAGCGACGGTAACCTGACGGTCGGATACGCCCCCAGCCTCAGCCCCGCGTCCATTCAGGTTGCCCTGAACACCGCCCGGACGAAGGGCACCGGGAAGACGATCATTGACAGCAACTTCCTCACGCTCAGCAACAAGGACACGAACTTTAACAACGGCGGCGAGCTCCTGTTCCCGGCCACGAGCACGATCGTCAACGGCGCGGCCGTCACCACCCCCGGTCAGACGTACAGCTACGGCCTGGGTATCAAGGTCCGCCCCCGCGTGGCCCCAGACGGCACGATCACCCTGACCCTGGACACCACGCTGGGCAGTAGCCCGTCTGCCGGCCCCCTCGCCAGCATCAACCAGACCAAGCAAAGCCTTCAGAACACGGTCATGGCCCGCCCGGGCGAAACCGTGGTGTTGGGCGGCATCATCAGCACGACCGACGACCAGAGCCGCCGCGGCGTGCCCGGCCTGATGGATATTCCCGTGCTCGGCCAGCTGTTCGGCAGCAGCAACAAGACCGCGACCCGCACGGCGCTGCTCTTCCTGCTCACGGCTGACCCGATCACGCCTCCCGCTGCCCAGCGCACGGGTGCTGGAGCAGAGCGCGTGAATGTCCCGGCCACCCCTGTCACGACCGAAGGCAGCCAGCGGCCTTGAACATTCGCAGCCTCGCGCTGCTGCTGGGCCTGCTCTGGGGGCAGGCCCATGCTCAAAGCAGCCTCCTGCCTCTGCCCTACGCCACCGTCGACCTGGGCGCCGGCACGTACCGGGTGCCCAGTCCAGAAGCGAACACCACTCTCCTGGTCCTCAGTACCCAGCCCCTCCCCATCGCGGCCAAGCCGTCCACGCAGGTCTGGGTGGATCTCAAGGCCCTACCCTGGAACACCGTCGAGCTGGGCGGTAACCGCTACCGGCTCCCTGTGGGCGATCACGCCGAGCTGCTCATCCTGAGTTCAGTGCCGCGCGCCCTCGTACCGGCACCAGCAGGCGCGGTCAAGCCAGGGGCGGTGACAAGCACCTCTGAAATCTCCGGGCGCCGGCTTCCGCGCCTTCCCGGTCTCCCCGATGACCTGACGGGCAGCGTCACGATGGTGCAACGCGGCAATCAGGTGACGTTCGCCTACAGCCTGACCAGCCTCGGCCAGCGGACCTTCACATTGGACGCCAACGCTATCCAGGTGCTTCAGAACGGTCAGCCCATCCGGGCCACCCTCGACCGCCGCAGTGGCAACCTGACCCCCGGCATCCTCACAGGCGGGACCGGCGAGATCGGCCGCATCCGCACCGGCCGGGTCAGTAGTGCACCCATCGAGCTGCGCTGGACCATCCGCACCGGCGATACCAGCTACACCCTCAGCCTCACCCAGTAACCCCAGGAGCCCCATGTCGACGCTTACGCTTCCCCGCTTGGCCCTTCCTGGGTATTCGTATCGCAACACCCTCGACCTCGCCCGGCTGTACCGCCGCTCTGCCCTCCTGCTGCGCAATGAGATGCCTCTGGACGACCTCCTTGGCCAGCTCCTGCAAACCACGCCTAACCGGCGTCTCCAGCAGAGCCTTCAGACCGTCCGGAGTGACCTGACGCGGGGACAGACCCTAGCACTACTCAAACACGGATTTTCGCGATATGGACAATGTTTTTACGAAGTTGATGGGTCTATATTTGAAGGCTGAAATGCTCAAATTATACTATCAA
>NZ_LMOM01000045.1:0-1408 GCF_001424185.1 Deinococcus sp. Leaf326
GGACAGAACGGAGAGGAGTAGGGTCCAGGAATGGTCGATCAACTGGTGCCGAACGAACTCTGGACGCTCGTCGAGCCCGTATTTCCTGCGCCGCCTGCGCGGCCCAGAGGAGGTCGCCAACGACAGTCCTACCGCCAGACGTTCGCAGGCATCCTCTATCTCCTGCGGTGGGGTCTGCCTTGGCGTCAGTTGCCGGTGGCCTTGGGGCTGGGCAGCGGACGGACCTGCGAGCGTCGCTTCGACGAGTGGCAACGTGAGGGCGTGTGGATGCGCCTGTGGCGCATCCTGCTCGACTATGCGCAGGGACACGAATGCCTCGACTGGTCCCGCTCTGCGCTGGACTCCATCAGCATTCCCGCACCCCGTGGCGGATCGCACACCGGACCCAACCCCACAGATCGGGGGAAGGCCGGCAGCAAGCTGCACCTTCTCATTGACGGTCAGGGCCTCCCCCTCGCTCTCAGTCTGTCTGGCGCGAACGTCCAYGACTCGAAGCAACTGGAAGCGACCGTCGATGCGGTTCCTGGGGTGCGCAACGGACGGCGAGGTCGGCCCCGACGACGGCCGACCAAGCTCTATGCCGACAAGGGCGACGACTTTGGCCGCTGTCGCCGTGCCCTGACTCACCGGAGGATTGTGCCGCGTATTGCTCGACGAGGGGTGGAGTCGAGCTCCACCCTGGRTCGGCATCGGTGGCGAGTGGAACGGACACTGAGCTGGCTGGTGTCCTCCCGCAAGCTCGCGGTCAGGAGGGAAAGAAACGCAGCCGCGTTCCTCGGGTTGGCCCAACTCGCCTGTGCCCTGATCGTCTGGCGACGGACGTGCGGGGCGCTCAGCGCCCCGGAGGTTGCGTGATCACCTGGAGTTGTCCGTAGAGCTTCCCCAGCAGCTTGATCTGCCGTTCAGCGGCCTTGACGCGTTCGTCTTCCTGGGCAAGCTCATCCACACGGATCGCCTGTCCAGCYAGCGTGTGSGCGATGTTCAGCAGAGCTTTCTCGAACTCTACAGCGGCCATCACGGCCTCACCGCTCTCCATGGCCARGTCGCCGGCCATGCYTTCGAGCATCTCCATCATGTCCAGCCCTCGGCCTGGAAGTGGAGTGAGGGTGATCTCAGGGTCGGCTTTCTTCCGCGGCATACCTCAGTCTGCCATGGGACCGTGCATCTCCATCATGTCCAGCCCTCGGCCTGGAAGTGGAGTGAGGGTGATCTCAGGGTCGGCTTTCTTCCGCGGCATACCTCAGTCTGCCATGGGACCGTGTTCCGCCTTCGTTCTGTCCTCAGCCTCCAAGTCATTCCGCAAGCGGTCACCCGATGGGCCGTCATGTTCCATAGCTGTCCTGGCGGCGGCAAAGGTCCACGTTATCTGGGAAGGTGTGCAGACTGTCCCCAGGACAAGACCCCGGGG
>NZ_LMOM01000045.1:1428-2036 GCF_001424185.1 Deinococcus sp. Leaf326
TCCATAGCTGTCCTGGCGGCGGCAAAGGTCCACGTTATCTGGGAAGGTGTGCAGACTGTCCCCAGGACAAGACCCCGGGGAGGACGCATGACGGGCGTCAGGTGGGCCGCGCGCAGATCTTGTCCCTTCCGGGTCAGGTCGTTGCTCAACGCTATCGACGTGCCCGCACGTCCAYGAGCAGTTGCCGGACGACCACACCATCCGGACTATGTCCTTGCACCCTTGAGCTCAGCGCCCCTACACATGCAACGCTTATCCAGGCACGCTGAGCCAGGGCGCATCCTGTTCAGGATCCAGGGGAAGCAAGAGGCCTGCCAACAGATAAGGTCGTGTTCCCTCCTGCGGTTGCTGCGCCGGATCANCGGGGAGGACGCATGACGGGCGTCAGGTGGGCCGCGCGCAGATCTTGTCCCTTCCGGGTCAGGTCGTTGCTCAACGCTATCGACGTGCCCGCACGTCCACGAGCAGTTGCCGGACGACCACACCATCCGGACTATGTCCTTGCACCCTTGACTGACATCTTGCAGTTTAGGTTGAAGGGGCAAAAAGTGCGTGCTGGAACGCGTCGAGCGCGTTCAATTCCAGTTGAAGTGCTTGACGCCGCACTT
>NZ_LMOM01000045.1:2067-13489 GCF_001424185.1 Deinococcus sp. Leaf326
GTGCTGAGCAAAGCGTTCAAGTCCGAATCTCCCCTTGACCGTTTTGAAGAAGGCTTCAATGCGCCAGCGGCGCTTCCCCATGCGAGCGAGGTACTTGCCGCCCAGATCAAGGTTGGACATGACGAAGCGTTGTTCCGGCTCGGTGTTCCGGTAGAGCCATACCCAGGAGATGCACATGGTCTGGTCAAGCCCACAGGGCTTGACCAGGCTTCCCCGGACCATCAGGTCACGGACCTGCCGCCCAGCCTCCAGTTTCCGAGAGCAGCGCACTCCGACCAYGATGTCCAAGCCATGGGCGAGGACACCCCGAATGAACTCGGCACTCTCGAAATCAGGTCACGGACCTGCCGCCCAGCCTCCAGTTTCCGAGAGCAGCGCACTCCGACCACGATGTCCAAGCCATGGGCGAGGACACCCCGAATGAACTCGGCACTYTCGAACCCCCCGTCTGCATGCAGACGGGGCCGACGGTTGCCCTTCAGTSACGTGGCTGGGACGGTCCGAAGCAACTTCAGGGCGAGTTGGGCGGGGGACGCCTTGCCCTTCCCTCGCCAGATYTGAAAAGCCCAAGGGAGCCGCAGCTCCCCGCAGCACAGGTACAGYACRACCAGGTGGACCCCCCGGGCRCCGTGGTAAGTGTGGACCCAATCGGCCAGTTCAGCGAACTGGCCGGTCTTTTCCAAGCTCGTCAGGTCGACCAGCAGTTCCAGCCGGGGACGCKGATGGGGTGACGCTCGCCACCAGTCCTGCGCGGTCTTGAGGGCGTGCTGACGCAACACCCGGCAGAGGTGCCRGGTGTCCCAGCCGGCGTGGTTGAGAAAGCGGGCAGGATGTCAGAATAGAGCCGTCTGGAACGCGGTTCTTTTGGGTTCACACCCCACTATGGGGCCAAAAGTGCGTTCCAGACGTCCTTTCCCAAAACTGCAAGATGTCAGTTATGACAGTGATGGTCTGGATGCGGAGTTGGCGGGTCTTGGGATCGAAATGATCGCGCCTAATCGGCGCAATCGCTGGAAGACTCAGGATGGTCGGCCATTGCGCCGCTATCGGCGGCGCTGGAAGGTGGAGCGAACCATCGCCTGGCTCCAGAGCTTTCGGCGTGTCCGCACGCAGGACGAAGTCAAAGCACAGAACTTTCTGGGTATGGTTCAGCTCGCCTGTATCATCATCCTGCTCCGTTTAATTTCCGGATGATCTGTAGTCTATCTCGATGAGGTGGGCTTTGCGATGAAGGGTGTACGCCGGCAGACCTGGAACACCCGGGGCGTGACGCCCCGGGTGACCTTGCCCGCGAACTGGGAGAAGCTTTCCACGATAGGGGCAATCACCTCGGGGGGACAGTATTCCAGAACACAAAAAAGGGTACCATGCGGAGTGGGGATGTGATCCAGTTTCTCGAGCATGTGTTGCGCCATGTGACCGGGCACTTGGTGGTCGTCCTGGACAATGCGGGCATCCATCGGGCCAAAGCCGTGCAGACGTTCGTGGCCAGCCACGAACGTCTCTCACTGGTGTACTTACCGCCGTATGCACCAGAGCTCAACCCCATTGAGCTGGTCTGGGCATACGTCAAGCGCAATGTCCTGGGGAACTTCTGTGCGTTGAACGTGGACGAGCTCAAGGCCCGGTTGGTCAGTGCCTGGCAGCGCGTACGCTACATCCAGCTTCCACAGCACTTGATGGACTCTAATTTATGCCGAGATCAATAGACGTTCGTACCCCCGTCTCCTCATGGGGTTGGCTGTGCAACCCCACTCAAACCGCCTACAGGACCAGGGGTCGTCCGATCAGTCTTAGTACCGTCCCCCAATTGTCCCATCAAGTTAAGACCCCAGGTTTGGACGGTGCCATCCGCCTTCAACGCCAAGCTGTGATTACCGCCCGCAGCGATGTCCGTGACCCCGCTCAAGCCGGTCACCGTGACCGACGTTCCCCGCCTATTGGTCGTGCCGTCCCCCAGTTCCCCAGAGGCGTTATAGCCCCAGCCTTGGATGGTCCCATCCGTCCTCAACGCCATGCTGTGATACTGACCCGCAACGATACGCATGATCCCGCTCACACCACTTACCGTGACTGGCCTCGTCCGACTGGTGCTGGTGCCGTCTCCCAATTGCCCTTGCAGGTTATAGCCCCAGCTTTGGATGGTCCCATCCGCCTTTAATGCCAGACTGTGGGATTCGCCTGTAGCAATACTGATCACCCCACCCAGACCACTCACGGTGACGGGGAGGCTGCGTTCGGTGGTGGTGCCATCTCCCAGTTGTCCATAGTTGTTATACCCCCAGGTTTGGACGGTCCCGTCCGCCCTCAACGTGAGACTATAATTGTTACCCCCAGCGATGCTTGTAATCCCATTCAGGCCCTTGATGTCGACGGGTGTATTCCGCTGGGTCGTGGTACCGTCACCCAATTGACCGTTACTGTTACTGCCCCAGCTTTGAGCAGTGCCATCTGCCTTCAACGCCAAATTATGCCGGTAACCCGCAGCGATACTCACGATGTCGGAGAGGCCGCTAACCGTGACGGGCGTATTTCGCTGGGTGGTAGTGCCGTCCCCCAGCTGCCCGGTATCGTTCCCACCCCAGCTTTGTACCGTTCCGTCTGCCTTGAGCGCTAGACCGTATGAGGCGCCGAGCCCCACAGCGATGCTGGTAATCCCGCTCAAGCCACTTACGGTGCCGGGGAAACTGCGGTCTGTAGTAGTGCCGTCTCCCAGTTGGCCAGCGTTGTTTCTGCCACAGCTTTGGACGCTCCCGTCCGCTCTCAATGCCAGACTGTAAAAGCCGCCCCCAGCAATACTGGTTTCACTTGTTCCGACACCGGTCACGGTCTGACTCAGGAGCAGTGTGCTCCCAGTTGCACAACTCGTCCCCTCGAATACCTTGAGTGTGTGCTCCCCCAGCGAGAAGAGCTGTACCCGCCACCGGTTCGGGAAACTCGCCGTACTGATACTCGTCACGCTCATATTCGCGTCGCCACCACACAGCACCTTCGCGGTGGTTGAGCCGTCCAGCGTGCTGACATCGTAATAGGCCGGCAGACTCCGTGTGATGGTTGCACCGTTGTCGGTGTAGGTCCGCGTCGGGAACCTCACGTAGTTCCAGAAGGTCTGGCTCACCTTGTCCCACTGTTTGACTGCGGAATTCATTGCGACTGCCGGCGCAGCATCTTGCACAGCGGTGACATTGAGGGAGAAGCTGAAGGGGTCCTTGGCCGCGCCGCCATTAGCCGCAGCAGTCAAAGGCACATTGACGCCAAAGACGATGCGGGCCGTGTCGCCAGGCGCCATCAGGACGTCCCTTCCAGAGGCTGACGGGGACAGGAGCCACCAACCCGTCTGGGTCAGGGTCTTGATGCCTTTGCCCGTCGTATCCACCGTGCTGATATCGAGGCCGGTCAGCAGAGGATTCGCCTGTGGATCTGCGACCGCAGTATCGGTCGAAGAGTTGAGGTTCTGGCCCTGAACAAGGGTGAGCTTACGGATGGCTGCACTGGCGTCCGAGTCGTCAAAGTAGCGCACGTTCGTGAAGACGGTGTCGGTGGTACTGCCTTGGGGAACCACGGCCACGAACTTCGGGTTGCGTAGGGTCTGGCCGGTGTTGTTCGTGACCTTGTAGGTGACGCGGACATGCCGGACCCCTGTGGCGACGCTCGTAAAAGTCTGAATAGAGACTGGCGAGAAGCTGAACTGGTCCGGCGCACTGACCAGGCCCTGAGCGCTCAGATCACTCGCTTGAATGGATTGGATGCGAGTCGTGGGGGTGTCTGTGCCTACCCCATTGAAGTCGATCTGGAAGACGCCAGGAAGGGCCTGCTGCGTGGGCGTGCTCGGCGTCGTGGCCCCTGGAGCGGTCGCGGTTGGCAGGGTGGCGGGCGTCTGCCCGCAGGCAGCGAGGACGAGGGTGGGGAGCAGCAACGGGAGGAGCTGTCGGCGCATGGTCAGAACTCCGTGTCGAAGGGGGAGGAGTTGTAGACGTTGTTCAGGCCGATGGGAATGGAGATGTTCAGGGTGACGGCCGTCCAGGCGCCGAGCGGGGTGAGGGTGGGCGGCTCGTACGGTGTGGGGTACGCTGAAGCAGGTATAGGCTGAAGAGAGGCGAATGGAGCGGAGGTGAAGAGGGGAATGATCATGGGGGCCTCGATGAGTGGGGATGCGGAGCAAGGGAAAGGTAAAGTTTCTATGAAAGTATAGAAACAGGGCGTTAATGACCCGTAAAGAAGCGTCCTCGCCTCCATTTCGAACACCCTCCTTATCGGGACCTCAGCCGACAGCCCGCACGCCGACTTGCCACAACGCTGGAGCATCCCCTGAGCGAGGAGTCACTCCCTGGTGTTCTCTGACGTACCCTGTCACTCGGCAGCCTCTATGTATCTGACGACACTTGGCCCCACTCAACTCTCCGGTCCGCGGCTGACCCCCCGGCAACTCCTGCTCCTCGCATTCCTGGCGGTCGAAGGCTCGGCAAGCCGCGCGCGGCTCCGTACCCTCTTCTGGCCAAACAGTACATCGTCGGGGGTCAGCCTCCGGGTGCTCCTTAGCACGATGCGCCGCGCCGCCCCAGGCCTCTTCACGGAGCGTGGCGACCGTCTGACCCTACAGTGCGGGAGTGACCTCGCCGACCTGCTGGGTCACCTCCAGGCGGGTCGGCCCACGCAGGCCTTAGCGCTGTACCGTGGGCCGTTTCTGGCTGAGCTCTCCCCCACGCTCTTCGGCCCCGAGCTGGAAGAGTGGCTGATGGACACGCGGGAGTCCATCGCTGAACAGCTATGGGAATCGCTGGTCCATGCATCGGAACATCTGGCAGGCCAGGGGCGCTTGGAAGAAGCGACCACCCAAGCGGAAGCGGCGTGGCACCTGTCGGGCCTTCCGCCGCGTGACGCCCATGATCTCCAACGCCTGCACCGCCTGCTGACCCTCGGTAACAGTAAGATCGCCTGGCGAATCGTCCGTGAGGCCGGCGAACTGGGCCTGGACCTAGACGCCGACCGTCTCCCCCCGCCTGAGCCGGAGCCCCCCCTCCCATCCAGGGTCCATCTCCCGTTGGAGGTCACCCCCTTTCTGGGCCACCGTGAACTGCTCGACCAGATTCGCCAGACGCTGGCCGATCCAGCCGCAAGGCTGCTGACGATTTTCGGCATGGGTGGCGCCGGGAAATCCCGCCTGGCCCTGCGGGTCGCCCAACAGGCCCGGCAGACCTACCAGGACCAGGTGTGGTGGGTCCCCCTGGAAGACGTCCGCCAACCGGCTGATCTGCTGCCCCACACGGCGCTGGCCATGGGCATCAACGTGACCCCCCGACGCTCGGCCCTGGACATGATCACTACGGTGCTGCGCGACCGTCCCGCACTCCTCGTGTTCGATCAGTTCGAGCACCTGGAGGGGGCGGCCCCCCTCCTCGCCGAGCTTCTCGCCCTGTGTCCTCACCTGAAGATCCTGGTGACATCACGCCGCCGGCTTTCCCTCCGGGCAGAAACGACCTTCGAGCTTCGTGGACTCGAGGTCCACCCCCGGCCAGGGGAAAGGCACAGTGACGCCGTCGCCCTCTTCGTCGGGCAGACTCGTCGGGTCCGGCCGACATCCCACCTGACCGACACGGATCTAACCCACGTCCAGGCGATTTGCGCGTTTGTCGACGGCCTACCCCTAGCGATTGAGCTGGCGGCCAACTGGCTGCGGATGCTCACCCCAGAGCAGATTCTGGAGCAACTGCAGGCCAGTTTGGATCTTCTGGACTTCCCCCTGCTGGACCTGCCGGAGCGCCACCGAAATCTCCGGGTGGTTCTCGAGCAGAGCTGGCACTACCTAACCCCCCGAGACCAGGAAGTGCTCGCCGCGCTGGTCGTCTTCCACGGCGGGTTCACATTCGCCGCGGCGTCCGCCGTGACCGGTGCCACGCTCCGTGACCTGCAGTCTCTGGTCGACAAATCCATGCTGAGTGTGGATGTCACCGGCCGGTTCAACCGTCACGCCCTGATTGCTCAGCTCGCTCGCCAGCAACTGGATCAGGACCATACTCGGCAACTTCTGTTGGAAGAGCGGCATACAGCGTTTTTCCTTCAACAGTCCGGCACAGGCTTCCACAACATGCTGGATGGGCACCGGCAGATGGCATGGCGGACCTGGTTCCACGTGGAATATCCAAACCTCATGGGGGCATTGCTGAGCGCGGTAGATCGGGGCGACTTCGTCTCTGCGGCCTATCAGGGGCGAAATCTGCACCGGGAGTGGAACAACCGGGGAGTGGCCGCCATGGCTCTGCCGATCATGCGCTCCATCCTGCCCCACCTGGACGGGCCAGCACACCTCGACGTGCGCGCGTGGGCCCTCCTGACCGCAGAAGCGCTGGCGCTCTACAGCGGTGTTCCGCCCATCGGAGACGCGCTGGCGGCCGCCAGAGAAACGAACGACGAGTTCCTGCTGATCTGTGCCCTCTACATCCGGGAGTATGTCGTGCAGCAGCGGGGGGACCCGGCCCACCGCGCCATGATGGCGGAAATGTATGCCGGAGTGGTGCGGACCGGGCGACCCGCCCCACTGGCCATGACTCTGAGACGGCGCGCCAGCGTGGTCCTCTCCGAGGGGGATGGCCCAGCGGCCTGCGCCGATCTCGAGGAGGGCTTAGGCCTCGTTAGGCGTCTGGGGCCGACCTTTATCCAGGCGGACCTGCACCTGCTGAGGGGGCAGGTGCATGCCTTACAAGGGGAACTGGACTCGGCCGAGCAGTGCCTGCGCTCTGCGTTCCATCTGTTCACCCTGCTGGGCTTTCGGCCGGAGGCGAGCACCTGCCTGAGCATCCTAGCCCTCGTCAGCCTCTTCAGGACTGGGGGAGACCCACAGGAGGCCCTGCAGGTGGCTCAGTTGTGGTGCGACCAGGCCGACGCGACCTTCAGTGCCCAGGGCCGGTTTGCGGTGCGGGACAACGTGAATGCTCAGGGATTTGTCTTTAGCGTGTCAGGGCGTCTCCCGGAAGCTCAGGCGTGCTTCGAGCGTGACGTTCAGGCGGCCAGAAGTTATGGGAACCGTCAGGGTGAACTTATGGCTCGCCTAGGCCTGGGTCGTCTGGCACTCCAGCGCCGCGACTGGATATTGGCCTCCAGCGTCCTGGCTGCGGTCGTCAGCGATGCCGATGCCGCGAACGGCCACGCCCCAGCACGCTGGTTGGCCCTCCACAGCCTGACCGAGGCCTACCGGCACCTCGGGGAGCGGGAAGCCGGACGCGCCTGCTGGACAGCTGCGCGGCAGGCGGGTCGAGAACTGGGTGCTGCTCTTCCACACGTCGTGGTTAGCCCAGCTCTCGGTCCTGCGAAAGAGCCGGCATAAGGACGCCAGGTGAATGCGGTGGCGCTGTGTTCGGGGTCTGCGGAGACTGGGCAGGGGCTGCTGTGGAAGTGCCAGCGCACAGGAATGCTCCTAGCCTTTCCTGACTCAAGACCTGTTGCGCAGTAGCAAGCCAATCGATGAAAAACCCCGTCTGAGATGGTTGAAAACCCCTAATTTTCTACTCTGTTCAAAAAAGACAAAAATTGATGTCTCAGACGGAAATTTTTCATCACTGCTGTTACTGCGCAATCGGTCTTCATTCGCCAGCTTCCACCTGAACTGCTGTTGCTCACAGCGCAGTTCCATGTCCTCGCTGACTCTGGATTCAGCAGCATTGCCCTTCTGAATGGCCTCAGTGCGTTGGGACTGACCTTCTCGGTCGGGATGAAACGGAGTCGGCAGACGGTGGAGGGTCAGGCCCTTTACGAGATCACAAGCCAGCAGCGCCGAGTCCGGCTTCAAGGGCTGCCTGACCTTGACCTCTGGGTCTACTGGATCTGGCTCCCAGCGAACCAGAAAGGCGAACGGATTCAGCGATTCGTGATCACGAATCGCCAGCGTCATCCCCAGACTGTCCGGACGTTTGGGCGTCGCCGCTGGAAGATCGAAGCTCTCTTTAAAACGCTCAAAAGTCGTTTTGCTCTGGGAAAATTCGCTCAGAAGACCAAACAAGGGGTCTGTCGTTTCCTCTGTCTCAGCTTCGCCTGTTTCTTACTCTGCCACCTGGAGTACCTCAATCAGGATGAATCGGGCACGGAGGAATCCGTGCCCGATGGGGGCGAACTCGCTGAGCGACTCAAATGGACGCTGGTCGGCTGGGTGCGCCTTGTCGAGATCGAGCTTGAGAGGGCTGCCATTTTAGCTGTCCTGGACGAACAAAGACGCGATGCCACTTAAACTGAAAGATGTCAGACGTCCGTGATTCGCTGCCAGATCTGTGCATTGACAGGAGGCCCCTTGATGTTCGGCGACTTGCAGCTCGGCAGTCCAGCTCTGACGGATCGGTGCGTGCGCCCGCTACACCGGTACGTGAACGCCTTTTTACGGTGATCGAAGGTTCCTATGTAAGAGCACCTACAGGAACTGCACCGCATCAAGCTCCTGAGCATATACGTCTGCTGGGCGTTGCGCTGGGACGTGAGGGTACTGATGCTCCGCATGCGCTAAGCGGCCTCCCAGACCTCAGGCGTGACGATTGCCGGCACCTGGACCGCCAAGACGTCACTCAACGGATTCGTGCGGCCGCCATTCTGACGGCCGAACTGATGCTCCCCCATGTAGACCCGATTTTTCAGGATGTGCAAGACCGTGGCGGGATGCCAGAACCCCGGCGTCATCTGGCCATTGATCAGGCGACCTGTCAGGCGGTAGAGGGTAGGAACGTTCAGCGCATTCAACTCGCGCGAGATCTTGGTCGCCGACCAGCGGGACTCGGCGTACCAGTTGAACATCATGCGGATCACCTCCGCAGTCGACTCGTTGATCACCATGCGCCGGTCCTTGAGCTCATAGCCGTAGGGGATAAGGCCGCCACCATGAAGTCCTGAAGTAACCCCCTTACGACGCCCTTCCCGGGAACGCTGCATGAAGGTGTCACGCTCTAACTCCGCGAAGATGGCCGTGACACCGAGACTGACCTTCCCCATCGGGGTGGTGCTGTCGATCTGTGGCTCGCTGTACGAGCGCACGCCGACGCCGGCGTCCACGAGCTCCTGGATGAGGGTGTAGGCGAGGTGGGTGCTGCGGGCGAGGCGGTCGATCAGCACGGTATCGAACAGGCCAGCTTGGGCATCCTGCAGGAGCTGCTCCAGGCCAGGGCGCTTGCGGATCGTCCCACTGTGGCCAGGATCCACATAGTCCCGCACGATCGCATACCCCTGCTGCTCCGCAAAGGCCGCCAGCTTGTCGGACTGGTTGCCCAGGCTATGGTTGCTGACCTGTTCCTCGGTCGAGACTCGGCGGTACGTGGCAGCGCGTCTGGGCATCATGGTCATAGTGGACACCAAGGTGCCCGCAGAATTCTGCGGGCGAGGGAGGGTTCAGAGGTCTTGTTGACGCTCTTCAGGCTCTATCTGCCCGAAGACCTGCGTCCAGACCTCAAGGGGAACGTCAAGCGCCTGCCGGAAGCTTTCTCGCTGAGCCGCTGGCAGCTGAGCGATGGACCGCCTTCCTGCTTCCAGCCTGCCGTAACTGGGAAGGGACATCCGGCAGGGCGGGTCCTGACTGGCCATTGTCTGCAGAACATCTCTCTGTGTCAGACCCCGACGTTCCCGCACCTGCCGCAGCCAACGCCATGGCCGCACGAGGTCCTTCGCGTCACCCCTGGAGGACCGGTCGGGCAGCGGAGGCAGGCCTTGAAAGGAAGAGGTCAAGGGGAACTTCTCCGCTGCAACGGCACGGCAACCAGTGGCATCCGCTCGGCCCACTCCGTCTGAGAAATCTTCAACACCTGCCGCAAGCCTTCCGCTTGCAACAACCCTACGAAGGAGAGGCTCAACTTCCCGCTCTCCAACTTGGACAGCTGCGCACGCGTCAAGGCAACATGCGGCCCAAGCGCCGCCAGGCCTGCGGCCACATCGACCTGCCGTAACCCCTGCCGCTCCCGCACCAGGCGCAGCCACTCCCGATTCAACACGGGAGTGCCCGGGCAGTCGACCGTCTGCAACGAGAGCTCATCGTACCGGTTCATTGGCCCGGGCTGATCAGACATTGGAGGTGGGCACCCCACCGGCGCACAGGCTATTGAAGAAGCAGTTCCGTCCGTTCATCAGGTGTCTCCCTTCAATTCGTACAGTACGCCTTCCAAAATGCCGCACCTGGCTGCCCTGTGCGGAACATGGAAACCTCAATATATGGCCCGTCATGTGTGCGGTCACGCTTGTACACCACCTGCATCGGCCCGAAGCTCGCCTCCGCCTTCCTTACTCCCTGGCGCTCGAGTAGCTCCAGCCAGGCGGTGAGCCCTCCCAGGCGCCCGGCGCTGAGGTTGAAGCAGCTTGTGGCGACCCGGTTGATGTTCGTGGCCAGCAGGTCGAGCTCATTCGGTTTCAGGTGGTCCTTGAGGACGAAGAGACTCAGGGAGGAGATCCGGCCACTCGGGATTTGTTTGGCAACTGCCACTGCCAGCTCCAGGGGAGTCGCGTCGCGGGTGCGCTTGCTGATGATAAACAGGGTCTCGGTGAGGCGATCCTGACCACCGCTGCCGGTGATGATCGCCGTGATCGGGGTGCCCGCCGCCTGGGCAGGAGCCGTGAGGAGGGAGAGAAGGATCAGGGTCAGCACTCTAGTCATGAACGTCCTCGAAGAAGCAAGTGATTGAGGCCTCAAGTTTAGGCGAGAAGAGGTTGGACCCGGTCCTTCCCGGTGAGGGTGCAACGCCGATACACTCGC
Source organism: Deinococcus sp. Leaf326 (assembly GCF_001424185.1). Classification (NCBI taxonomy): domain Bacteria; kingdom Thermotogati; phylum Deinococcota; class Deinococci; order Deinococcales; family Deinococcaceae; genus Deinococcus; species Deinococcus sp. Leaf326. The sequence continues at coordinate 12,779 of NZ_LMOM01000045.1, forward strand.
TACAGGTTATTCGTCCAGGGCAAAGGCCAGAGCAAGGGTCAATGCCAGGAAAGTAGGTGGACTGTCCACCTCTTGATCTACGATCTCCTCATGCTGAGCCTCAACCCGATGACCCCAGAAAGCTTCCAGCGGTTTCTCAAGCGTTCGGTGACGACGTACGCCGCAGAAAACGTCCGAAGTGGCCGGTGGACCGCCGAGGAAGCGCACGAGCGGTCCGCAGAGGAGTTTCAGACGCTCCTACCAGATGGCTCGGTGACGCCAGACAATTTCTGCTTCGATCTCCATGACGCAGACCGGAACTAGAACGTCGGCGTGCTGTGGTACAAGCTCATGCCGCGAGGCGGCCAGCAGATTGCTTTCGTCTATGAGATTGAGGTTGGAGCTGAGCATCGACGGCGTGGATATGCCCGTGAGGTGTTCAGGCTGCTCGAGCAACATGCAGCGGAACAAGGCGCAACGGCCGTACAACTGCATGTCTTCGGACACAACCACCCGGCACGGGCATTCACGAAGGTCTGGGCTTCGAACCCGTGAGTATTACGATGCAACGGGAGCTGAACCCCCTCGCATGACTGATCCCAGCAGGAGTGAGCTCACCAAAAGTATGGTTAGAGGCTAGAGGCCGCCAAGAACTGATTTGAAGTGTTGGCGCTGGAGTTGGGACAGAGCAGAATGCGTGGATGATCCGGCAGGGCTACCCCAGCGACGTGG
>NZ_LMOM01000046.1:0-10865 GCF_001424185.1 Deinococcus sp. Leaf326
CACACCTCCAGAAGACCGCCTTTCGTCATTTTTGGCGATCCCCAAACCTGTTGAGGCTGTTCAGAACAGGGAAAACTGAAGTTGTCCTCTACTGAGCACGCCCTCCAGCTCCGCAAACTCAGCGGTCCTCCGCTCCGCGTGGCTGCGTTCAGACGCGAGCTGAAGCTGGGCCGTCAGGTCGTCTGCATCCACCGTGACCGTCCACGCGGCCCATGCCCGGCGGTTGCCCAGGACCCCGTGATCCTGACGGTCGAGCGCATTCAGACAAAGACCGTCCGCTTTACGGAGCCTGATGGCGAGTGGCGTTGGTTCAACTTCCCCACCCGCACGTGTGGGACACGCCTGGAGCGCCTGGAGGGCGGGTTCGTGCTACAGCATACCGAGGGCGACCGCCTGATCTTCCACTGGCTCGATGGTGCGACCCATGCCCAGGCCTAGGAAGACGCCCGAGCAGGCCTCTATCGACAACGCCAAGAAATTCAACGCCCGACAGCGCGCCGCCTTCCCGCTCTTCATGGGTGCCGGCCTCGAAGCCCAACTCCTCGAGCAAGGCCACGTGCGTGACCGTGCCCCCGACCACCAGCTGCGGCTCCAACAGGAGTTGTGGGACCGTTTTGCGGCGCATGACGATCATTGCCGCGTGGTCGGCGAGGCCTTGAGGCGAGAGATGAAGGCTGCCGCCCCGGAGACCTATCGCCAGGACCTTCTGCGCCTCCGGCATCTGCGCTTGCGCTACGGCTCTATGCGCCGCCCGGTCAACACGTGCGACTTCTGGCGCACCGCCCTGCGCAAATCACTGTCCACAGAGGAGTTCCAGGCTGTCGAGCGCCGGGCCGATCCGACCGCTGCCCAGCGCCAGGCCAACCAAGCCCACGTCACCACACGATTGGCCGCCCGTCTCCAGGCCGGTCAAGCCCGCGCAAACGTCCAACCCACCCTCTGGCAGGCTGCGGCAACCGCACGTGCAACCAGAACCGCCCACACCATGTGAAGAGGGAGGCCTCTTCCCTCCCACGCACTTCATCCCTCTCTACCGGAACGAGCGTTGCGCCAGAACACCCCAGTCCAGAAGTTCCCAACTTCAATCCTTCTTCGCTGGTGAATCACATGTCGTCGTCCGTTTTTCTGTCCGCCTTCCCCCTTCACCTTCATTCCACTCCCCGAGGTCACACCATGCGTAAATTCTTCTCGTCCACCCTGATCCTGATCGCCGCCCTCGCCGGAACGGCCAGCGCCGCTACGCCCACCACGGTCCTCAAGCTGCCCACCACCTGTACCGGCACTACGCTCGGCGAGCTCGTCGCCTGCCGCCTCTCGATCTCCACGCTCGTCGGCCGCGACAAGTACGCTACGGGCAGCGCCATCGAGGACAAGACCCGCGAGGCCGTCGTCATTACCAACGGCATCAAGGCCGGCGCGCCCCTGGGCATCTCCGAGGCCGCCGCCACCAGCTGGTGGGGCGCGCAGATCGAAGCCAGCAAGCAGATCCAGCGCGGCGTCATCACCGGCGCCGAGAATGCGGGTCTGCCGCGCGTCAACAAGGGGCCGAAGGTCGCCGATCTCCGCGGGGCGCTCGATACGCTCACCCTCAAGATGAACGCCCTCTACGGCAAGTCGTGCAGCGACCAGGTCATCACGGATGCCATCAAGGCCGATCCCAACGTGAACGTCCCTGCCCTGCTCACGGCGGCTGGGGGGCTCCCCCGCTGCGTCATCGCCACCCGCTAACGTCTTTCTCCCTCGGGTCCCCATGTGGGGCCTTTTTTCATGTCAGCACGTGGCCACGCTCCGGACACGCCATGCTGCCTCATGTCCCTGACGCCCTGTGCCAGTGCCCCACACGTCTCCACCCGGCGACCGCTCTCCCTCCCCGCCGCCGGCGGGAACCCTGCCGCATGATTGCCCCCATTGATCCGACCACCTACGCCGACGCCCTGGCCCGCATCCAGGCGCTCTGGAACGCCGGCGCCAGCCAGGTCGGCCACCCCGATCACGCCGAGTTCGAAGGGCTCTACGCCGCCCTCACGGTCTACGAGGTCGCCGAAGGCCTGAGTGCCCCCCAGCAGCAGTTCCAGATCGACACCCTCGACCGCCTCCAGTGGTTCGTCGGTAAGAAGGCTGATCTCCAGAGCCGCAAGGTCCGCCTCAGGGCCCAGTACGACGCCATGCTCCGCGACATCGAGCGCAATGAAGAACACCTCGACTGGCGCTACGCCGCGCAGGCCGAACAGGTCCTCCGGTCCAACCTCGGCAAGGGACGCAGCCTGAAGCTCCTGACCGGGACGGTGGGCCTGCGCAAGAGTGCCGCCCGTGTCGGCGCGACGGACGATGCCGCGCTCCTGCAGGCTCTCGAAGCCGCCGGGGGCGATCTCGCGACGGTGATCGAGCCCAAGATCAACCTCACGGCCCTCAACCGCCTGATTAAAGTCGAGGGTGACGTGGCCTACCTCGTCTCTGAGGGCACCGTGGCTGAGCTGCCCGGCCTGAGCATCAAGCCCGCCAGCGAGACCTTCTTCGTCAAAGCCGGCAAGGAAGGGGAGGATCAGGAGTAGTCACCCCCTATGCTGGGGCGAGGACGTCATGACTACTCTCTTCGATCCCCTGCTGAACGGATGCTGAACGGACACGACCCCACCCCAGGGATCGTGTCCGTTCATGCCGACCTCTCCGGCCAGGCCCTCATCTGGCGCCGTGAGAACGGGCAGGTCACGCTCGAACGCACGCGCTTTCGCTCCTGGCTCTATGCCCGCGATCTCGCCGACGTCGAGCATCTCGGCGCACGACTCGCCCCTGACGATGCCCAGGCTCCCTTCAGTGTCCGCGAGCTGCCAGGAGACCCAGGCAGTCTGCGGTACCTCCTCACTGCCCACGACGGCCAGGCCCTCCGCCGCGCGGTCCTCGCGGGCGCCTCCCGCCGTCTCGGCCGCCCCATCACCATGGCCTCCGGCCGCACGTACTTCAAGGGCATGGGCTTCGACGACCCCCACCGCCTTCAGTTCGATCTGGAGACCACGAGTCTCAGCCCGGAGACCGGCCGCATCTTCATGATCGCTGTCCGCGACAACCGCGGCTTCGAGCGTGTCCTCGAGGCACGCCGCGCCGTCCAGGAACCTGAACTCATCCAGACCTTGCTCAACCTGATCCAGGAACGCGACCCGGACATCCTCGAGAACCACAACCTCATGGCCTTCGATCTGCCCTTCCTGCTCGGGCGCGCACAGAGACATGGCCTGACCCCCTCCCTGGGTCGCTCGGGGGGCCCCCCTGGGGTGTGGAAGGTGCAGGACGGCCGCTCCTCCCCCCATTGGGCCTGCGCTGGCCGCGAGATCGTCGACACCATCGACGCGGTGAGACGACTCGACCTCCCGAGTGCCAGTCTCAAGGTCGTGTCCAAGCTGTTCGGCATCGCGCCCCCAGACCGGGTCTACATCGAAGGGGCTCAAATCGCCGAGACCTACCGCACCCACCCTGCGACCGTCCGTAAGTACGCCCTCCAGGATGTCGAAGAGGTCGAAGCACTCGCCCGGCGCGTTCTGGCGCCGTCCTTTGCCCTAGCCAAGATGGCGCCGCGTCCCTATCACCGGTTGCCTTACGCAGGCACGGCCACGGGCATGCTCGAACCCATGATGGTCCGCGCCTACCTCCAGGCGGGCAGGGCACTCCCAGGGACGCCAGAGCGAGCGGAGGAACCCCATCAAGGTGGGGCTGTTCATCTGTACGCCGAGGGCGTGCTCTCCCGCGTGGTGAAGGCGGACATTGCCAGCATGTACCCCAGCCTGATTCGCGCAGATCGCATCGGCCCAAAGAGCGATGTGCTCGGTGTTTTCCTGCACCTCATGGACCATTTCACCGCCCTGCGACTGGAGCACAAGGCCGCGGCACGGCGTGGTGAGCCCGGGGAGCACGACGCTATGCAGAGTGCCATGAAGCTCCTGGTCAATTCCGGCTATGGGTACATGGGCGCTGGCCGCCTCGCGCTGTTCCAGGACCGCACAGCCGCCGATCAGGTCACCCGGCGTGGCCGGCAGGTGCTCGCTCAGGTCGTCGAAGCCCTTCGCGCACGCGGGATGACCCTGATCGAGGCGGATACCGACGGCGTTTTTTTCTCCACGCCCGAGGCCTGGACGGAGGCCGACGAACGCCGCCTGATCGCCGACGTGGACGCCACACTGCCCGCCGGCGTCACCCTGGAGTTTGATGGCCGCGCCCAGGCCATGCTCAGCCACGAGATCAAGAACTATGCCCTGCTCCGGTACGACGATCGACTGGACCTGCGCGGCGCAGCGTTCGAATCCAGCCGCACGGAAGCCTATGGCCGGGCCTTCCTCCAGCAGGCCTTGCGCTGCCTGCTCTCCAGCAACGTGGCTGGAGTACGTCAGGCCTTCCTCGAAGCTCGGCACGCGCTCGAAGCGCGAACCTGCACCAATGCGGACGTGGCCAGTCGGGTGCGCCTGACGAAGTCGCCGGAGCAATACGCCGCCACGCGCGGCGGCCGCCGGGAAGCCACCTATGAAGCCCTCCATAGCCTGGGACGGTCCTGGCAGGCCGGCGAGCGGATCAGCCTCTACCACCGCGAGGGATCTGGCCTGACGCCACTCGACACGAATGCAGAAGGACGGGACTACGATGTCCGGCATTACACCGCTGCCCTGGTGGGGGCTTATGCGACACGGCTCCGCAAAGGCCTGGCGCCAGAGGATTTCAGTCAGATCTTCGACGCCTCCGCCCAACCTGGTCTTTTTGACCGTCCCTTCGAGGACATGCGGCCCAGATGGAGCCCGGTGTAAACACGAAGAGGCGACCACTCAGGCCGCCTCTCTTGTCTTCAGCTCACTTCTTCGTGGTCCGCCGTGCTTTCGGCGCTGGCTTAGCGCCCTTGCGCGAGTTGCCCAACGTCTGCCCCTTCTCGAAACTCGCCTGCAGTTTGCGGCGCGTCTCTTCCATCATGGCTGCGAAATCGACCTCGCCGGCCTCCACTGCTTCCAGGCTGACCTTCGGCGCTGCTGCACGCCGAGTGGGCGTGCTCAGCGTTTCATTCACGCCGTCGAACCATTTCTTATACGCTGGCGTGACATTCACGACCATCTCCTTGACGGTCCGCGTGTACGTTTCATCCGCACCCCGCCGCCGATATTCCTTGGGCAGTTCAAAGCGTTCGGGCAGGTCCGCAGCTTCGACCTCGCCGGCTCGCACCGCATCCCGGAACTGCTTATAGAACGCATCGCTGCGTTGCGGGTTGGTCAGGTTCTCCATCTGGGCGCTCAGCTTTTCATACGGCATGCATCAGTTATAAGCGGTGCCTGCTGAACAAACAAGACGCTTCCCTGAGAGAACGGTGGAACAACCCAGCCACTCCTTTGTCTTTGCACGTCGCCCACCCTCTTTGCTCTCCGTCTTGTGCTTCTCTCAGGAGTTGATTCCCGACATGACCCACCCCAATTTCATGATCATCGGCGCCGCGAAGGCAGGGACCACGTCCCTCTATCACTACCTCCGACAACATCCTCAGATCTACATGACCCCCACCAAAGAAACGAACTACTTCGCTTTGGCTGGTCATCCCCTGGACTACAGCGGCCCTGGGGACCAGGACTACATCACTCGGTTCTCGATTACGACGCCCGAAGGCTATGCCGCCCAGTTCGCCGACGTGCGGGAAGAACGCGCCATCGGAGAGGCCTCGCCGCTGTATCTCTACGATGCACAGACCCCCGCCCGGTTGAAGGCAGCCGTGCCCGATGTTCGGCTGATCGCGGTCCTTCGGGAGCCGGTGACGCGTGCGTACTCCGCGTTCTCCCACCTGATCCGCGATGGTCGTGAACCAGCCACGAGCTTCGCCGATGCCCTTGCCCTGGAAGAGGAGCGCATCACGGCGGGTTGGGAGCACATCTGGCACTACGTCCGCATGGGACGGTATGCCGGGCAACTGCGGCGCTATCAGGCTCTCTTTGCCCCCGAGCAGCTGCGGATCTACTTACACGACGATCTGCTGCATCGCCCTGCCTGGGTGATGCAAGACCTCCTGAGCTTCCTGGAGGTTGATCCCTCTGCGCTGCCGGATCAATCCGTACGACACAACGTGTCATCTCTGAGTCTCCCCCACTTGCCGCCGCTGCTGCCAGAGGTACACGAACACCTGGACGCCTTGTTTGCTCCAGAACGTGGGGAACTGGCTGAGCTTCTCGGTCGGGATCTCGGGCATTGGCGGGCACACGTGCTCACGAGTCGCTGAGGTCTTTCCTCAACTGCGCTAAACGCCTATGGACAGAGCGGTGAGCGGTACGGTTTGGGTGTAGTCGAGTCACTGATCTTCAAAGTGCTCTGGACTCAGGTGGAGCCCTTCTTGCCTTAACCATCGGGGAGATAACATGGCTAGTAAGATTCCAGGAAATATCATTCAAAATCTTATCAATCTTGACTTAAACCATAAACAAGAAGATTTATTAAGATTCAATTGTACAGAAAAATATTCTAGAGAGGATATTGTAAACTATTCTACCTCTACAGGAATAGTATTTCCTGACTTTTATGTTGATTTTTTAATCAATGTGGGTGCTTGTGAATTATTCACAAGATATGATAATAGAAATTGGGGTGGACGGACTATTATAGAAGTGACGGAATTTATGAGGTTACGAGATATTATAGACTATAATGAGGCCGTTTCGCCTGATTTGATTGATAATATAACAGAGTTTGTTGTTATTGGAATGAACAGCTGGCGAGATACTTATCTTGCCATAGATCTCAGACGGCAGTCGAATAACTTCGGAATATTCACGAGCGACTCTTATCCAGAGGAGTGGCATCTAGAGACAGACTGCTGGTACAATTTTGAGGATTGGCTAGTCCTCTTGATAGAAGGTAATGGTAGAATTCCAAGATAATTTAATTCTTGAATCATTAAGAGCGGTTTTCTTAAGACGTGACTTCAGTTATGAAATCTTCCAGCCCAAAAGACAAGACTGTTGTCCTATCGAGCACCTGATATTTTGTTCGACCTGAGGGCTGTTCCTTCCCTCAATGTCCAGGAGCGTTCATGCGTCCGTACACCACCACTTTGCTCGCCCTCACCACAGCCCTGTTCGCTTCTTCGGCCCCGGCAATCGCCCCAAAAGACACCCTGGTGCTGCAGCAGTCTGCCGATATCACCACCCTGGACCCCGCCCAGGCGTACGACGTCCCGAGTTTCGCCATCGTGGAAAACCTGTACGAGACCCTCGTGGCCTACCGGGGCAGCGACCAGACCACGTTACGTCCCCTGCTCGCGACGAAATGGACCATCCGCCCAGACGGTCGACAGTACACCTTCGACCTCCGGCGCAATGTCCGCTTCCACAGCGGTAATACGATGACCTGTGCAGACGCGGAATATACGCTCAGGCGCCTGCTGGTCACCAACAATGCCGACAGCGGCTCCTTCTTCATCTCACAGGCGCTCCTGGGCACCGAGAGCAACGCCAAAGACGACCCCAGTGTCACCTGGCCGAAGATCAGCCGCGCTGTCGCCTGCAATGCCGCAGGCCAACTCGTCCTCACCCTCCCCAGCCCTGACCCAGCCCTGCTGGCCAAACTCGCGAGCCAGAACACCAGCATCGTGGACCGCAAGCACGCCGTAAAGCTCGGCGAATGGGACGGAACCGGGAACACCTGGCAGCGCTGGATCGGCGAAGATCTCACCGACAGCGCCCTGAGCCGTCAGCCGAGTGGGACGGGCGCCTACCGCCTCGTGCAGCAGAAGGCACAGGCCGTATTGGCGACCCGTCACGACCCGTATTGGGGTGGGCCAGCACCCCTGAAAAACGTGGCCGTGCAGATCATCCCCGAGGAAGCCGCTCGATTGGCCAGCCTGCAGCGGTGTGACGCGGACGTCGCGGAAGCAGGCCTGCGCGCCATGCTGCCGCAGCTGCGTGCCCAACCCAACCTTCAGGTGCTGGATCACCTTCCCGATCTGGGCACCCCCGTCATGCTCATGAACGAGAACATTCAAGATCCAGTTCTGCTGGGCAGCGGCAAGTTGGACGGGAAAGGCATTCCCGCCAACTTCTTCGCGGACCTGAACGTGCGCCGGGCCTTCAACTACGCCTTCGACCGTGACCGCTACATCCGCGAGATCACCTCCGGGACGGGCCGCCCCCGGACCATGGCGTTGCCCTCCACCTTTTTGGGCTATGACCGTACGATTCCAACCTACCCGTACAACCGGACCAAGGCGATCGAGGCCTTCAAGAAAGCCTTCGGCGGGCAGCTCTGGAATACCGGGTTCGTCCTGAGCGTGAACTACCGTGCCGGCTCGACCTCGGGTCAGACCACGATGGAACTGCTCAAAGCCTCCATCGAGGCCTTGAACCCGAAATTCCGCATCAACATTCAGCCGCAGCCTTGGTCCGATCTCCTGGCCGCCAGCAAGAGTGGCAAGGCCTCCATGCTGACGTTGTCCTGGATTTCGGATTACGCCGATCCGGATAACGTCCTCTATGCGCTGTTCTCCAGCCAGGGCTTCTACGCCCCCCGGACCGGCTTCAAGGACGCGCAGGTCGACGCCTAGCTGGAGCAGGCACGCACGCTCACCGATCCGCAGCAGCGGGCCGCGCTGTACCGCAAAGTGGGCGCACGGACGCATGACCTCGCCACCTACATCCTGATTCCCGAGGAACCGGGCTTCCTGATCTCCTGCAAGGCGTTGAAGGGCATCAACCTCACCTCCTATAGCCCCCTGCTCAGTGGACTGACGGGGACCTACTGGAAACAACTCAGTAAGTAAGCTGAGTGAAATACCGCGGATAGGGTTTGATTCGCTCCCAAGCAGCCCAACATGTGCTTTACTAGCTAAAAAAGGTTAGGAATAAATCTTAATATGATAAAAATGGTTGTACTCGCCTTCTTAACTCTTGCTACGGCAGCTGTTGCTCAAACCTTAGATTGCTCCACTATTAATCTTGGACAACTTGGGAGACTAAGCTATACCGTTCTTGAAGTCCCTCCCAATCTATCAAAAAGAGAAAGTTACTCACTTGAAAGAACCATTATAGATTTTGAAGATTGTGGAGTTAAGATTATTGCCGATGGTGAAGGCTACGCTTCTGTAGTTATTGCAGATAAGAGGCAATTCTATAAACTGATTAGTATTCCCAATGCTACTATCAAGAATAGAGTCTCTTTCCCTATGGTAGGTGTAAATGTTTATGAATATCCTTCCACTAAAGAAGTCCTATATAGCAGGAACGCATGGCTCGTTCTGTTTGCGGATACAGGAAATTTAGGAACCTTCAGTCTTCCCGAAACAGCTTCTGACCTTGAGTTTCTGAAAGAAGCTACTATAAGTTACAAGGTGGATGGTGGGCCTTTAACACCTTTCTTCCACGAAGGTAAAGTTATTCGAGCCACTCTTCCTACTAATATAAAGACTTTGGATATATATGCTTCTAGATCTGACTATGATAAAGGCTTTGACAGGGTCAGGATAGACTTTGAGAATAGTAGTTATGAGCTCTGGAAGAAGTATCCCTTCCCTGCAAATTAAATATTTCCGAATACCCTAAATAATTACTCACCACGAGATCGAAAATTCGTGGTGAGTAATTATTTATTATCGGCCTCTTGTATGATTACTCGATCAGAGGACGATAGTTCTCAAATTCCCATCCTCCTATTTTACTAATCTGATAAGCTAAATCAGCCCAGTTCTCACCCGCACAAAGCGAAATATACCTCTCAATACACTCCTTTATGAGAAAGAAGTCATATTCAAGAAGGATAAGTATATTAGTGCCCCAGGTATAACCTTGGTGAGCATACTCTGTCTTTATCCAATCTGGTGAGCATATAAGAAGGTCGAAAATTTCGGAAGAGTTTTCACCTTTTGGGCCCACTAGTAACTGGACGGTCATGCCAAAGCTTCGCTCATCTTCTGGATAAAATTGCTCAAATGGGTAACTGAATTCTGTCGAAACGATCCCTTTTAGCTCAGCTTTCATCAATCACCCCACTTAGGATATGGTAACCACTCAGCGTAACAGGCTGTCAGGTGCGATTACTATCTTAGCGTATAACTGGCGGGTCAAATCTCTCGGTGACTGATCGCTTCACCGTCAACTCCTCTTCGCGGTGAGCTGCTCCATTCGCTGGAAGGCCGCTAAATGCCTTGTGGCGATTCAGACCTACACCATTCTCTGTAAGTATCGGCTACAGATCATCCGGAAATTCAGTGACAGTGTGCCGCCCGGCCGGGCGGCACACTCTTGTGATGCGGCTGAACGATGACCAGTGGGCCGTCCTGGCTCCTCTNTACAGATCATCCGGAAATTCAGTGACAGTGTGCCGCCCGGCCGGGCGGCACACTCTTGTGATGCGGCTGAACGATGACCAGTGGGCCGTCCTGGCTCCTCTGATTCCCCCTTCCATCAAACGCACCAAACGTGGTCGACCACGCCGGCCTGACCGTGAAGTTTTGGATGGCATCCTCTGGGTCCTGCGTACGGGAGCGCAGTGGGACGCTCTACCGAAAGGGGAGTACCCACCCAAGACCACCTGTCACGACCGCTTCCAGGATTGGAACGAACGCCAGGTCTTCCCGGTCATTCTGGCGGCACTCTACGAACTCTGCGAGGAGCAACAGCTCCTCGACCTGCGCGAAGCGTTCATYGACGGCACCTTCAGCGCTGCAAAAAAGGGGGCGCGGACGTCGGCYCCACCAAAAAAGGCAAAGGCACCAAGATCATGATCATGGTGGATGCGAGCGGCRCGCCGCTCGCGGTTCACACGTGTAGTGCCAGTCCAGCCGAGGTGACGCTTGTTCAGGACACGTTGGACGCCTCATTCGGTATGGATTTCCCCAATCGCCTGATCGGAGACAAGGCTTATCT
>NZ_LMOM01000046.1:10876-12345 GCF_001424185.1 Deinococcus sp. Leaf326
GTCCGCACGCGGGACGAAGTCAAAGCACAGAACTTTCTGGGTATGGTTCAGCTCGCCTGTATCATCATCCTGCTCCGTTTAATTTCCGGATGATCTGTAGTGATTCAACTAAAAGCTATATTGGTAATATTCTCGAGCTGTCTAAAACTTGTAAAGATAGTTGCATAGATATTATTGATGCTTCACTAAAAAACGATTTGATAAATGGACAAATTCCTAAAGAAGCTCTTAAGAAGATCAATAGCAAGTTAGAGTCTCCCAAATTAAACGATTTTGATGATATAGATAAATTGACACTAGCTGAAATGTCAGTTCTGTGTGCAGACAATACTACAATACGAGCACTGGAGGTAAAAACAGGTCCATATGTATGTAGAAAAAATTACGTAAGTTTTTTAGCTCAGCATAATCTTGCTGGAGAGACAACTCTATTTCCGAAGAAATTGTCAAATAACTCTGAAATGGCTTGGCGAGGAATGATCCAATCCCATCATATTTTTCAAGATGGTTGGGCCAAGGCTTGCCTCCAAACGGAAAAATATTCATCGCGGTCTGCTCCAACAGTAATGATTGAAACAAATAATTCTGGTGGATTTAACGGTAAAGATCTGGGATTTACTACGCAGCCTTCTTTACCCCATACCATGATTACTGCATTACAGAATAAGCGTACGATCTTGCCATGTTCAGAATTACGTAGGGTAGTAGAATATTCTGCAACAGACTTACTAGCGGTTAACTTTAAGGAAGATGATGTCAAGTGTGCTATGATATTTGTTTACGATATGCTCACTAAACTTGGTAAGTCCAAGGGTACGGACTTTGATACTATTGCCGTTGGTGGAGACGTGATGTATGAAAGTAATCAAAACTATGGATGCTACGCCAAGCAGGTGAAATTAAGATGATTCTATCAAATTTACATAGTAGCATGGAAATCACTTCTTGTGATCCATTAGTATCTACAGATATTGATACAATGTTAGAAGCTTTAAATGAATTTAAAATTGTCCCTCAGGATTATTTATACATAATTTTTTCATATGGTCTTCTAGAATTTGGGACAAAGCCAGCTGGAGATGGTGTGAGATATAATCTTATGCATCCGATAGACTCTTATGAGTTTTACTTTGATACCATATCCGGTCCTCTTATAATCCCAGGTATGTATCCTTTCGCTTCAGGTTTAGGAGCCGCGAATCTATATTATGGTGAAATAGACGGAAGACTTGGTGTTTATAGCTGTATTAATAGTCCTGTTTCCCACGAGGGGATGGTATTCATAGCCAATAAATTTACTGATATTTTAAGATATGGGGAAGGCTGTGAAATCTTAAAAGAATTGGGGTCTTGATAGGCTTTATACACTACAGATCATCCGGAAATTCAGTGACAGTGTGCCGCCCGGCCGGGCGGCACACTCTTGTGATGCGGCTGAACGATGACCAGTGGGCCGTCCTGGCTCCTCT
>NZ_LMOM01000047.1 GCF_001424185.1 Deinococcus sp. Leaf326
TCTGGATGCACCGTACAACTTCCTAATCCCCTCGTTCGCGCTCGGTCGGGCGCAGGAGATCACCCAGATCCTCCAGACGAGCATGGCCAGTGGCCTGCTGCCCAGCGTGCCCCTGTACCTCGATGGGCTGACTCGGCAGATGACGCAGACCTACGAGGAGTTGCTGCCCCTCCTGCCCCAGGCCTTACAGAATCGTCGGAAGTCCAGTGGGCAACCCATCTTCTTGGGGGGCACCGTGACGCTTGTCGGGGATCGCCGGGACCGCGAGCGCATCCTGGCGTCGGACGGTCCGGCGGTCGTCGTGGCGTCGAGTGGGATGCTGCACGCGGGGGCCAGTCCAATCTACGCGCGGGCGTGGCTTCCGGAGGCGAGCAATGCCCTGTTCGTCGTGGGCTACCAGGATGCTGAGTCGCCAGGGCGCCGGCTGCTGGAGTTGCAGCAGGGCGGTGACGTGCTTCTGCCGAACGGACGTGGGGGCCGTGAGCCCGTGCCCGCCTATGCCCGGGTGGAACGTTTCTACCTCTCAGCCCATGCGGACCAGGGCGGCCTGCTGGGCATGATTGCCCGGTACCGGCCTGGCAAGATCCTCCTCACGCACGGGGATGTCCGGCCCCGGAACACGCTCGCGGGCTACCTAGACACGCGGCACGACGTGGCGCTGCCCAAAGCGGGGGAAGTCGTCACGCTCCGGGACAGTGGCCGGCGCCGCGGGGGGTTCCTGAACACCACCCCCAAGAAGCTTGAGGCGCTCAAGGAACGACACGCCCGAGGGAAGGTGGACGTACAGTACGACGCAGAGCGGCACGCGCTCGTCATTGAGCTGCCCAAGAGCCTGGACGCTTCGCTGTTCGGCGAAGGCGAGTACACGCTGGAGGTGCTGCGCGGCAAGCTCAGTCGCCTCAAGCTCAAGGAGCGCGACACGGATACGCTCGCTGGGCAACAGCTTGGAGGAGCAACTGAAGACCTGGAAACCGCGTAGGCTGGACGACCAGCTCGTCTACGATGACCCGTGCAGCGCGCAAGAGCTCGAACGAACTAGAGACCGATGGCGCAGAAGCGTAGTGCTGTGATCTAATCTTTCAACTCTGTGGATCAGTTATGCGGGACGTTTCAGCGCAGGCACTAGCAGGAAACGTTCCGCGAACAGGGATGAGGCTGGCGATAGTGCATCAGTCGGCCGCGATCAACTCACAACCTAAAATCTTCCTGGAATTGACGCCAAAGTCAGCGCGCCCTCTTCCTCTGGATGTTGGATGAACTGGCGCAATATGTTGCTTCGTGCCTCCAGCCGTCGTGCCTTGACCCATCGCCCAGCTTCAAGCGTCCCATCAAGCTGAATACTCTGACTCAACTGATCCAGTAACAGTACCTGCTCATCCAAGAGTCTTGCCGCACTCCACAACGCAGCCTCTGTCGCTTCCCCCAGCTCCGCGAGCAGGACCTCGGCCGTGAACGCATGTCCAGTGTGACAGCGGTAGCGGGTCAGCCCCGCTTCCTCAATCTGTCCCAGCACCCCATGACATTCGGGACAGGTCAGGAGGGAAGGGGACCCCATGACGCGCACTCCCTTCTCGAAGGTCCCGTGTCCCGCACTCACCTGAATTTCGGCCTGCAGCCGTTGACGTTGGTCATCATTCATCGGAGGTGGACCTCCTGAATAGGGGCGGTGGTTCAACAACTCGACCAGACGTAGGCCGATCTCCCGTGCTGGCAGGATGTCCTTAACCGCGACCTGGCGTAGAGCATTCAAAAGCATTTCAGGGGCCTCGGCTTCCTCCGGGTGTTGAATAAGGGCATAGCCCCCCAGTTGCTCAATGGTCCAGAGGCCAGAACTGCCATCGTTAAGCCTGCCGCTCAGGAGTACACCGATCACTCGCGCCTCATATGCTTGAGCGGCCGAGCGAAAGAGCACATCGATGGCGGGCCGGGCATGATTTTCTTTAGGGCCCTGTGAGAGATGAAGGTGATGACCGACGACAAGAAGATGGTGGTTGGGCGGAGCGACGAAGATGACCCCTGGTTCGAGGAGGTCACCTTGCCGAGCGTGGCGCGCAGGGAGTGGGCCGGCCTGGCTGAGAATCTGTGGCAAAGCGCTGGGCTGGTCTGCGGGTGTGTGGACGGTTAAGAGGATAGGCGCTGAGAAAGTTGCGGGAAGAGTGGGGACGAGGTCGAGCAGGGCGGGCAATGCCCCGGCAGAGCCACCGATGACGACCAAGCCGGGAAAATTCATCCCTTATGATGAGGTGAGTGGCGGGCGAACGAGCGTGGGGCACGTCAGGTCATCTTCATATGGATCAAGAAGGAGGAACATGATCTGAAACATTGTCCACGCCTGCGGCTGAGTATCGATCTCACCAGCATCCCAGAAATGGGACGCCAACCCACTGCTGTTCCTTCGCGTCGATAAGGAGGTCCACGAGATTCATTTGGTCATGCTCTCAGCACCTGACACTTGCCAAGAAATGACGCCCTAGACGCATTGCAGCATGACAAAGGGCAGTATCTGGGTGCCGCATCAGGGAAACAGTTGTACGGCTGGCCGCATCCTCCTAGTGGTTCGGCTGCTCGACGTGCTCCGCACCCGTCAATGGGCTATGGTGATCGCCGATCAGGAGTTTATCGGGCAAGCGTGGTGCTCATTCATGCTCTGGAAACGTATCCAGCAATGTGTACATATCCGCGAGAACACCCCCATTAGTGTCAAGTGCTGAGGCTTAGTCCTTCTGAGACGAGGCACGCGTGATCCTTATTGGCTAGATCGTTGCGTCCCAGTGAAGATGGAAGAGATCAGTACGCTTGTTTTGTCCTGATGTCTTGCCAGTTGCGCGTGGATGTTAGGTCTTCCTTTCGCCGATTACACCAGGAAGCCCCCATGGTCAGCAGGGCCCCACGCGCCCCGCTGGAGAACGTGCGAGAAAAATGCGGTTAGACCGACGAAGAGAGAAGCTGGGCCAATACAGGTCCTGTTCAGTCAGTGCTCTGGTCGCCTGCATAGGTTGAGAGGCGACGAGTCGTCCTCAAGTCCAATGAGGTCATCCAAGTCCCAGTGGCGCCAGTCCTATACACCCTCGACCGTAGCGGGGCGGGACGCTGACACTCAACACGGCAGGGCTCGCGGTACGCACGAGCAATCCGATCAGCGCAAGGGGTACGAGCGGCGCGTTCAGGCGTACGTGGCTCAGCACTCAACTCGCTCACCATAGCGAGGTGCCGCAGGCACAACAGCCCAATCAGCAACGCGACGAAGCAGAACACCCCAACTGTGAAACTTAGACCCCTGATCAACCGGTTCCCACAAGCCTGCACCTGACCCGCTGCACCAAAGTTGGTGATCCCCAGACCCACCAGGAATCACAGCGGCGATTGCCCGCAAAGGAGCTCCAGAGCAGGCTCAGGACCGTCAGGATCAGTCCCAGTCCATACAGCAAGTTGAACACTTGCACGGGCACTGGACTGAGCTTCACGGCTCCGGTTGTACCACGCCTTCCGAGCCTGTGCAGGGGCAGCTGCACGCCGTGTCCGAGCAGCAAAGGCCTCACTCCTCAGCCTCTTTGCAAGGTCAAGCCTCAGTCCAGCAAATCGCGGAACTGGTACTCCACCCAGCGTTCCAGGTTCTCGAACTTCATCTGGGGCATCGCACTGTCCCGGAACCCGGTCAGCAGCTGACGCAACCCCAGTAGCAAAAGACTCCGGGGTTCTCCAGAAGCCAGACCCAGCCGCACACGCAGGAGCAGCATTTCCATCGCCATCGACTCCAGCTGAAGGTTGGGTGCTGCGGTGCTCAGTGGGGTGTAGCGGGGCGCTATGTACGTCATGACACTCGTCTCCTACAGGGCATTTCCTGCCCTGGCAACGTGCTAGGGCGTCCCTTAAACAGCAACGCGGGTGGGCTCGGTTCGTGCTCCGGTCTGTTCGCGGCGGTAGCCCTGATGCCACTTGTCCCGACCCAGAATGCCGCACAGCCGCTCGCCCACTTCGTGCGTGACCTGCTGCGTTTCGACCAGCCGACCGACGAACGCTTGGTAGGCGGTCCAGGCAGTAACGGTGGCGGCATCGAACAAGACGGGCTGGTTCAGTTGCATATTGCAATCTTTACGAAACGCTTATTCCGCAGCCTGACAAACCTCAACCTTAACGCCACTTCTGGTGCCGAGCCCGTCCAGGTCCCGTCGCCTGTGGATCACTCAGGCCAGTGCAGGCAGGAAAAACCCAAACTCACGCGCGGGCGTCGCAAACCCCCAACACACCTGAAACGGCAAGAACACTGGTCCTCCGTCATCCAACCGCACGGTCACGTCGTGGACCACCTTGCCCCGCCCAAACTCATGCCTATCGCCTTGCCGGGCGAACCCACGCAACAGCAGATAGCTCCGCGGGTCCAACAACGTCCATGTCCCTCTAGGGGCAAGCTTTCCCGCCCAGGGCAGCTGCAGAGATTGCGGGGCACCAGCATTGTCTCTCCAGGCCACATTGACGCCCAGGACCTTAAAAGCAAGGTCACCTCTGTTGTGCAACTCGACGGTCAGCGCCGCGCCCTGTCTGTAGCGGTAACGGTCCTTGTCCAGGAACGAAGCGGTCAATTCAGCGCAACCTTTCCGGGTCAGACTCTGCTGCTGAATCACTTGCGGTTTCTTCGTCAACATGGGTCACCCTACGCCCAAAAGGCCCTGCCCACTCGCCCGGCCACCCGTATTGCATCTCCTTGGCGCTGGAGTAGGCGTATTCCTGCTGCTGGGGTGTACGCGGTCTAGCGCCGGAGCACCGGCCGGATCTGCATGGGGTCGGCGCAGGACCTGCACAAGCGCCAGCAGGTCCACGAGCGCCACATCGCCTCTTTTGCAGCGAGTGGATGCCCTCCGGGAGCGCATCACGGCTCAGGTTTACGAGCGGGGCCGATTGGCCTCCCGACGTTGCGCCTCCTGTCGCCTGCTCTCCGCGTCCGTCGCCTCGGCCGCCGAATCCGCTTCCTCGTCAGGAATCCCAATGGACAGAACTTCGGCACCGTCAATCACCAGCAGGGTGTGTCGCCGTGTTCCTCCCAACCCCACCGCCACTGCGTTCTTCAGGACGACCACTCGACTAAATCCTGCCTCCAGACGCAGGGTTTCGCCGAGTTGTCCATCCTCCCCGCCATTCACCAGTTCACCCGTGTAGAGCAACTGCTTCGCTTGAACTTGGACTTTCATGTTTCGCCTCCCTTCAGTATCCCGCCCCAGAGGGCGACCCCATGCTCGACCTCGCCGCGTCCTTCCTCCTTACCCCAGCGGCCTCCTAATGTCCGGGTCTGACGGCAGCCGGAAGTGCACGCCCGAGCTGCTGCTCCAGGCCTCCAGGCCGCGCCGGACGGCCTCACCCACCCCGAGGCCTGAACTCGCAGCGGCAGCCGCTGGCCGACCGCCAGTGCCGTGCTCTGGCACCTGGTCGACACCGGCCGCGCCCACGCCATCCCTGCCAGCCACGGCGCCCGCTGCGTCTACCGCTTCCAGGGGGTGGGTTAATGCGTCGCGCCAGCGTCTTCCAACCCCGGCAGGAAAAAACCCATGTCTTAGCCCGGCGTCGCAAACCCCCAGGACACCTCGAAGGCCAAGTGCAGGGGCCGGGGTTCATCCAGATGCACCACGACCTGGTGCACGGTGCCCTCCATCCCAAACCCACGCCGTTGACGCTGACGCGTCAGGGCCATCAGCACATCGAAGCTCCGCTCATCCAGAAGGGTCCAACGCCCTCCGGGTTCCACCACACCGGGGCGGTACCAGTGAAAACTGGTGCTCGCGATCAACCAATTGACTTCGATGTCCTGAATGCGCAGGGGCACCGAACCCGTGTTGAGCAGGGTCAGTTGAGTCGCTGCCGCAGCTCCGAAGCGCAGCTGATCCATGGTGCGGGTCGCAGCCCACAACTCGCAGCCCTCTTCTCCCAGCAACCGGCGCCATTGACCCAGCTTCTCAGGAGGCAACATGCACTTTCATATAGCCCCTGCGGGTCCGGAACATGTGCTGACCTGTCGTCGTTAAGGGAGAGACAAGGCAGGAGACAGCAGATCAGGTTCCATGTCCCCTCTCGTGGGTCCCAGCACGTCAGCCACCTGTGGGAACTGAGGCGTCACCAAGCCCCGTCCAATGGATTGAGGCCCTCGGGTTCGGTGAATCTCAGAGCCCGTCTCCTGGCTCTCTGGTACGCCCGGGTCCAGACCTCCTTGGCGCACGGATCAGCAGCGTATGCACCCGCTTCGGGACTCAGCCGACCTTGGGCGACCCACGACTGGACGAGCGCAACGTACTGCCGCCAAGCGAACTCCGCTTCCTGTTCAAGGTGATCCGCACGCCATGTGGAAGCGTTCATCTTCACAGTCTTACCGGGAGGCTTGGTCTTTTCCAGTGCGGCCCAGTGGGGCGCCTCTGGAGAGGCGGTCCTCTCGTGACGGCCCTCACCAGCACCACCGGAAGCGCCGGCACGAGCATGGGCATCTGCCCTGGCAAACGTGGCCTGAAGGTAGGTGCCCTGTGAGGCTGCCACGCCGGAGAGCTCAAGCGCGGCGACCTGCCCGCCCTGGTCCTGGCGACCGCGCACGCCCAGGCCCAGACCGAGGTCGACCTTCTTGCCGACCAGGATTTGGATCTTCTCGCTCGCGCCGAGCTTCACGCCTGTGCGGGCGGCCGTGGCCTTGACGCTCAGGGTGCCTCAGCCGGGCAAGCCCACGGTCTTGCCAACGCGCACGGCCTCGACCGTGCTGTCTAGCAGCGCGCTCATCTGTTTCTTGCTCAGGCTGATCTTGTCAGCGACTTGTACGAGCTGGGTTTGGGCGACCTATTGCCCTTGGTCAGCGCTCCGGCGGTCTTGCTGCCTACGGATTTTTTCGTCATGCTGCCTCTTGAGCACAACGGGCTGGAGCAGATATAACGCGACCCAGCATTTTGGATATTGGAAGGGTCACGAGAACCCACGCTGCCCAGCCTAGGGGGCCACCCGCCCCATCACCATCTCATAGGCCTGGATGTGAGCGCCTGAGCGCCCGCCCGTGAGCTTACTTCGTACGCACGACCGAGTAGGAGAAGTTGTTCGAGCTGACGACGCCTGCCGGCGCGCGCAACAGCATCGACCCGGTTGTACCCGCACTGACTCCTGTCCTGAGATAACTGGTCGAGTACGGCTGATACCCCAATGTCAGAGCAGTGCCAGCGGTCAGCACACGAGGAGCAAGCTGGTAGCTCCCGTTGAGCGCCGTAAACATCGAGCGGTAGTTCCAACTCAAGTGCTGGTACGCGGGACTGATGCCCGCGACAGCATCATCCGTATAGTTGGCGACCGTCCAGTCCCGCAGGTAGCTCGACTGACATCTTGCAGTTTTGGGAAAAGCCGTCTGGAACGCACTTTTGGCCCCATAGTGGGGTGTGAACCCAAAAGAACTGCGTTCCAGACGGCTCTATTCTGACATCCTGCCCTGCTTYTCCCGCAAGCAGCATCGGGAGTCCTTCGAGGTCTTCCTCGACCTGCTGTTRGATGGTTCCGGCCGACCGCTGCCGGAACGGGCCACKGTCAAGTCCCCCTCGGCCCTCAGCCGCTTTCTCAACCACGCMGGCTGGGACACCCGGCACCTCTGCCGGGTGTTGCGTCGGCACGCCCTCAAGACCGCGCAGGACTGGTGGCGAGCGTCACCCCATCAGCGTCCCCGGCTGGARCTGCTGGTCGACCTGACGAGCTTGGAAAAGACCGGCCAGTTCGCTGAACTGGCCGATTGGGTCCACACCTCCCACGGCGTCCGGGGGGTCCACCTGGTCGTGCTGTACCTGTGCTGCGGGGAGCTGCGCCTCCCTTGGGCTTTTCAAATCTGGCGAGGGAAGGGCAAGGCGTCCCCCGCCCAACTCGCCCTGAAGTTGCTCCGGACCGTCCCGGCCACGTTACTGAAGGGCAACCGTCGGCCCCGTCTGCATGCAGACGGGGGCTTCGAGAGTGCCGAGTTCATTCGCGGCGTGCTCGCACGAGGTCTGGACATTGTGGTCGGGGTGCGCTGCACCCGAAAACTCGAGGATGGGCGGCAGGTCCGTGACCTGATGGTCCGGGAAAGTCTGGTCAAGCCCATAGGGCTTGACCAGACCATGTGCATCTCCTGGGTATGGCTCTACCGGAACACCGAGCCGGAACAACGGACCCATACTCTCCAACGACGGGTCACAGGAGCCAGTGAAACTCCCCCACTGCTTCAGACGCTCGGTACAGGTCAACCGCCGCCCGCGCCCATTGGGTTCGTGTGGCAGACCAAGGACGGCGGCGTCTTCCTGCGGGAGACCCCCCAGGGCAACGTGCTGAGCAAACTTCCGAACACTACCCGCCTTCAGTTGCTGCGCTATGAGCCCAAGCGGGGGCTGTACGCAGTCCGCACCCCTTCTGACCTGCAGGGCTGGGTACCTGCCAGCCACCTCAAGATTCCCCCGACAGCCCTGGCCGGGGACGCCAACCTGAAGTTTTACGTGCCCCAGGAAGGCGAAGGCGTGTTCAAGGTGATCGCTGCCCAGTACGGCGCTACCGAATTCAGGCAGGACGCCAGGTACTTCACCAACGTGCTGCGGGCCGTCAACAAACCCGAAGCCTTCAAAGTGACCAACCCGAAGTACCAGGGCTTTCTGGAAGGCGCGGTGGAGACCACCCTCACGGCGATCACCGCCGGCCGTGACGCCAATGGGATTCAGCTGAAGGGCGTGACACCCTTCTGGCTGCCCAGCCCGGCGGCGGCGGCCAAGATCAAGGTGCCGAGTTGCAGCTTCAGCAAAGGGGTCATCGACACCACCCGGCGAACCTTTGGCACCGCCGGGGAACAGGCGCTGTATACCGGCGCTTTCATGACCGGCATGCAGGTGGGCGTTTTGAAAAACCTCTGGGACGCCCTGGTCGGCCTAGTGGACCTGGTGAAATTACCTATCAGCATCATCAGGGCCATCTACAACGTCATTCAGACTGCACTGCAGGGGAACCTCATGGCCAAGATCGGGGAGATCTACACCTTCCTAGTGGAGGGCGGGCTCAAGCAGGTCGCCAACCTCCTCGTGGCTGAGTTCAAGGCTGGGTGGGACAACAAGAACCCCCTGAAAGCCTGGGAATACCGGGGCCAGGTCATCGGGTACGTGGCCACCGAGATCCTGACGACCTTCATTCCCATCGCGGGGCTGGTGCTCAAAGCCGCCAAGGCAGGCAAGGTGATGGCCTTCCTGAGCAGCAAGTTTGGCTGGATCAGCGAGGCGGGCCGCAAAGCCATGGCGATGCTCGACAAGGTACAGGTCAAGTGGCCGCCACCCGGGATGAGTCCGCAACTGGCGGCAGCAAACGGGTTGACCTTTACCGCCCCATCCCAACAGGTCAGCCTGGGAGCGGTACTGCGCAAAGCGGGGAAGAAGGTTTTGGACGCTGCGGGTCTGCCCGTCAAGACCGTGCTGACGAACAAAGCGGACATCATTGAGGCGCTGTACTGGAAATACCCCAACTTCAATGCGGTCAAGGGCGTGATCGGCAGTACGGTCAACCCGGACGCGCCACCGCTCGGGTACCTGTATGCCAAGTTGCCGTTCAACGGCAAGACTGTGGAGTACCTGTATCTGCCTGGCGAAGACGCCGGCAAGGTGCCACTGCTGGTGATCAAGAATGGCAAGGTGGACTTCGACCTGCCTGGGCGGCTCACCCTGACGCGCAAGGTGGACAGCAAAGGTGTGACCTTCGATGAGCCCTCCTTCACGCCCGGCTACCGGATGGCGAGCATGTACGCCCAGGGGTTCAGGAAAGTCCTGAACGGGGCGAATGGACATAGTCAGCTGCATCATCTGATTCCTGACAATGTGGCGCGCGCGCAGCCGCTTTTCCAGGAGGCCATGAAACGCGGGCTGTTTGGCCTGGATGAGCAGACCAACATCGTTGAGGTCGCCGAGGATGCGGCCAGCCTGAAGACCGCGCAGACTCTGTTCCAACAGGGTCAGACCTCCACCCTGCTCCCGCCGCTCGTCCACCGGGGGCCACCTCAGTAGATGACAACTTCATTTTTTACTGCTCCTGACGCTGAAAAGGGCTGATGATCGCCTCCAGAAAGGTCACCAGTCATTCTGGTTTCCAGCGCAGGGCATCGTTCAAATGCTGTGCGCCGTGCCGAACGGTGCTGACGGCTCGACGTCCATGTTTCAGGATGTGGATCGGTCGGG
>NZ_LMOM01000048.1 GCF_001424185.1 Deinococcus sp. Leaf326
GCTTGCGGATGATCTCGTAGAGATCCTGTTCCGTCAGTGGGGCGGCCATGCTGCTCATCCTAGCGAACGTGACGGGGCCGTCCGGCTCGCGGTGTCGCTAATCAGATACAACTGCCCCTTACCGCACGCGAGCGTTCAGAGGAACCAAAACAGTCGTCACACCTGATCGTTATACACACTTAGGCTGAAAATCGCACATGCTGTAGATATAATGGAAAAGTAATAATCACTAAGGTAAAGGGGCAAATGACTGTTTGTACTCTTACTATGCCTAAACTTAATGCTCTCGATTGAACACATTTCGAGTAATCCAACGTGGTGATCTATGTTAACAGAAGAAAGGCAAAAGTTCCATCAAAAAAATATCGAGTACGCTCTAGCGTCTGGTGATGAGTCTGATTGGCATGATTTTAAGATAGGACTATTTAAAAATAAGCCCAATCAATCATCTAGCTTAGAAAATTTGAGAAAAGATATAGTAGCCTTAGCTAATACAATTGATGGGCCATATCAAGGATTTGGTTACATTATTATTGGAGTGAAGGATAAAACTTGGCAGCCTATAGGAATACAAGAAAACGATCAATATTCTGATCTCGATAAACTAAGAGGCGCAGTAGCCGAGGATGCACAAAAGTACATCAGCCCTCCTGTGGCGGTAGAAGTGACGTACGCTACAATAAAAAATTCAGCAGGCGAAGATATTAAGCTACATATTATTGCCGTTCCCCAATCTTACTTGCAATGGCATGTCTCCACTTTGGATGAAAGCTCAGGAGCATGGGTACGTGACCATCACGCTTCTATCCGTCCATTAAGTCTACAGTATGATCGATACTTAAAGAGGATCATCAGCAATACCACCCAAACACTTCAGCAGGCACAGCAGGAATCACAGCAAGAAATCATTCGTCTTAAAGATGACATTGCTCGATTAGCTGCTATTCAATCCCCAGCTGCATTAACCGCAAACCAACTTGTTAAAGCACACTTTCATGGTCAAGAACAGCAATTGCAGCGATTAACACGTGATGAAATACAGATTTTTCTAGAAAAAGTGCGCGTGCTCAATGATAAAATCGATAAAATTGGTCTAGGAAATGATATATCAGATGTGCAGTTTGACAGCATTAAACGCACTGAGATAAAAAATTGTCTCGAGAAATGCGATCAGATTATTAGGCCTATCATTGAATTAATATCTAGCATTATATATACTGTCCCAGCAACCCCCATAACACTTTCCATCATGAAGGAAATTTATGATGTAATAATTTTTACTGGCAATAGTGCAATAACTCTTCCAGTTTACACCTTTGCTCTACGTAACTATATAGCTCAAATTTTTATGCAAGCCCACGCTCTTGCGACTGTGTCATCTGAATCGAAGGATTCTTGGGTTTATTTTAAAAACCTTCTGACTAGTTCATCAAAATTACCCAGTGTAAATTCTCAGAGACGAGGCTATTTACCAAGTCTTTTATCATCTAGACAGCAGTTAAACCAAATCATAGCAGTAGCCAACTATAGTCACTCTTCAGCTTACCCTTTTAACCAACGATCAGGAAAATTGATGTCTGCTGGATGGGTTGGCGATATATTACCAGTAATGGGCTTGGAGAAGCTTTACTCTGAATCAGAAGCCCTTATAACCTTTGGTTACTATTTATCGGCATCTTACCAGAATTCAGGTGCACCTGATATAAACATGCAATGGTGGATATTTTTAGAAGCAAATAGAATAATGTCTAGAATCCTAAATAAACTATTTGATTACAGAGATTTGTTTCCTAGAGAATCCCTAATTCGTGCGGCGAGAATTTTTGATGATAGCAATAAAGAAGGAAGTCTGCTTTCAAATACAGCAGTAGATATTTTACATGAAATAGATGAGGAAAGATACGCCCTAGAAATGCTTGAAAGAGAATCTTGATTTAATCAGGAGGAATAAAATATAGCTTACCAGCTAGATTAGTAACTATAAGATTTAAAAAATCACCCTTGCCCCATGATCGAGGCAAAAAACACGGCACGAACATCCAACCGCATACCCCGTGCTCAGCGCCTTCCATCCAGATCCTTACCACCTGAAACTGGGAAAACAGCACTCACCTCGGATATTCCACCCAGGACCCCCCTCGGGGGCACTTTTACCTATGCCCCCCACCAAGGCTGCCAGCGGCCCACCCAGTAGGGATCACACTTAGCATCCTGCACAGGGCCGGTCATTCCGAGCAGGAGCACGATCAAAACAGCCCGGGCACGCGGCACGCTTGCAAACAGAGTCGGGCGCTCAGTCATCAGGGCATTTCGCCTTGAACGAGGACGAATTGGAAACGGAGTCCCGAGCATAAGGCCTCTCTCCCTCAAGACGTACACCTGTCTTCCTGAACATGCCCCGAGAATAGCCCATGCCTTTGCGTGCCCAACTTGACGATCAGACCGTTCAGGCCTGGCAGTACGATCCCCCCACCTGGGCGCACCTCAAACAGACCTACCGCCAACACACCCTACGCACCAGCTGCTGCGACCAACCTGCCATTCCCAAGACCAGCACGCTGGGCACCCCCTTCTTCGCCCATGCCCGCCGCGGCCCCTGCACCACCGCCCCAGAAACCCAGGAGCATCTCCTCCTCAAAGCCCAGGTCGCCCTGGCCGCACACGACGCCGGCTGGACCGTCACCACGGAGTACCCCGGACACACCCCGACCGGAGAACCCTGGGTGGCCGACGTCTACGCAGAACGCCAAACGCCCACCGGCACTCAGCGCATCGCCATTGAGATCCAATGGTCCCCACAGTCGCTGCAAGAGACACAGCACCGTCAGGAACGCTACGCACGAAGTGGCATCCATGCCCTCTGGCTCATGCGGCGCTTGCCGACCGACACCGATGACCTGCCCTCCGACTCCCAGTTGCCCCTCTTCCTCCTGGATGGCACGGGGCCAGACTTCTTGGTGCAGCCCATGGAGGCGCCCCTCTCCACCTTCATCCAGGGCGCCCTCGGCGGCCAACTCCTGTATTGGCCCCGACAGCCCGGGCCAGCGCGACTGGGCCTCTCTACGTTCACCATGCCCTGCTGGCGCTGTCACCGCACGATCTCCCTGATCGGCCAGATCCATCTCCAACATCCCCGCTACCCGCACGTCACCTTCTGGGTCCCCTGGGCCACCCAGAGCTCCGTCGGCGACAGTGACGAGGGCAGCGCAGCCTTCCAGGCCCTGCTCGTAGACCGCCTCGATGACCAGCACCGCGCGACCCTCGGCCTCGGCACACTCAAGATCCGGTCCAGTCGCACCCTTCAAGACGCGTATCTCAGCCAGGGCTGCCCCCACTGTGATGCCCTCCAGGGCGATCACTTCGTCAACCAGCACCTCTTGGAAGCACTGCGCGAAGACACCCTGCAGGCCGCACCACTCTGGTGGCCCGTCTCCCTGACTTCGGATCTGATGCACAGTGCCAGCGCCTGGTTCTTCCTCTCCAGGACCTCTGGCCCTTGAGCGCCCGCCTGTCCTACAGATCTCCTCCAAGGACGATCCCACAGGGTGCATCCTGAGCGCCATGCCCCTCCCACCCCGGGCGGTCCTCCTGGGCGAAGCACGCCGCTTCCGCGAAGCCCTCCTCAACGCCCGCCCCCACCTCAGTTCCCGCCTCCAGCCCTTTCCTAACGGCACAGGCACCGCCGTCACCCTCCTCCTCGAGCAGCACTTCCGCAGCTTGGGCCTCGTCACCCACCCCCGCTTCGTCTCCGTCCACCTCCATCAAGCGCCCCTCAACCATGCCTGGCTCCAGCTCGGGCCCACCCACCTCGACCTCACCGCCGGACAATTCAACCCGGCCCACCCCCTCTACCTGGAAGCAACCGTCCCCCCCTGGATGCAGGCCTATCCCTCCGAACCGTACGGCGTGCTCGAAGACTTCGACGACACGACCCGCCAGGTCCTCGCGCAGGACCTCCGCCACATCCGCGACGCTCTCGTACGCCGTCACAGCGACCGGCGGTACTGGCCCCTCCAAGCCGTGACCCGGCGACTGGCAGACATGGACCTGCTCGCCTGCCAGCACCTCCTCACTGCCAACAGCGTGAGCCGCCCCCATGCCCGCCGCTGCCCGTACTGCCCCCCGGTGCTCCCTGCACGCAACTTTCGTGCTGTCGGCGACCTGGAGGCCCTAGACTGGTTCGCCCAGTTCACCGATGAGGAACGAGGCGCCCTCCTCGCCCACTGGAAAAAGCGGACCGCCAAAGGCCCTGCTGCTGAACACGAGCCTCCGCCACATCAGGTCTGAACTCATGCCCCGAGCCTGAACCGCTCAGGAGGACATCCCCCACGCCACTCCCGCCAACACCATAGGTGAACCTATGCCTCAAACGCTCAAGCCCATCCCCTCCATCCAACGTGACCCCTGCGGCGACTGCATTCAGCAACCGCCCACCCTGCCCAAGGAAGGAGGCCCCTGTGCCGGCCGCTAAGCAGGGCCTATGTCCCAGCACCCCCAGTCCGGCGCCCCATTCGGAAGGCGGTCCCTGCCCAGGCTGCCGCGACCCACACCCCTACTGGCCTGGTGCACATCTCGCACTTTCCGTCGAACTCCAGCGAGATCCGTGCTTCGGCTGTTGATCGGACAGGCCCTGGACCGCCAGGCGCTCTGCTCAGGCAGCGTCCGACCCTCCTGGGAAGGCGATCCCTGTGCCGGCTGCTGATTGCCCCCCCTCTCCACAGGGCGTGGAGACTGCACGGAAGAGCGATCCTTCCGTGCGGGACAGTCTCCCGCTACCACCCTATCGGTTGCCGACGATGGATCGGAAGAACATGACCTTGCCCCGCCATTGGCTGAGACAAGTCCGCGAGCACCGTCACCTGACCCAACAAACCCTGCTCGACCAGTTACAGGCTCAAGACCCGCCCTGCACCCTTCCCCTTTCGCATGACTCCCGAGTGGAATCCGGCCGACGCTTCTTCTCCGAGCTCACGCCCAGGCAACAAGAAGGCCTCCGGCTCGCACTCGATGTCCCTGTCGATCTCTGGCACCAGGTCTTCGGCACCCCCACCACGACCATCAGTGCCCACCGGCCAAGAACCCTCCTTCCTGAAGAAAGCTGACCCCATCCGAGGGGGCGTCCTTCGTCAGCCCGCTTGCCTTCCCAACACGCCGAACACGCTTTACTGGCAGGATGCCTCCTCGCTCTCCCCTCGACATCCGGCAGATCTATGTCGAGCCACGCGCAGCCGAGCTGCCCCGAGGACAGGAGATCCTGACCCGCTTCCCACAGGCCGAGCGGATCGAGGTCGCCTCCCACTGGAATATCCCCGGCCTCCATGGCAACGCCGGGCTCGTGGGGGACTGGCTGCGCATCAAGCGCCAGGTCCTGGTGCTGGGCACCCGCAAGACCCTCACGCTGAGGCCCAATGGCCGCTCGGCAGACTTCATTGCCCCGGGCATGGCCAACGGCTGCGCGTTGTCCTGCGCTTACTGTTACGTCCCTCGCCACAAAGGCTATGCCAACCCCATCACCACCTTCGCCAATATCGAAGACGTCTCCCGGGCCCTGGAGCGCCACGCCCAAAAACAGGGTCCCAAGCCGGAGCCCAACTCGGTCGACCCGCACGCCTGGGTCTACGACCTCGGGGAGAACAGCGACCTGAGCGTCGATGCCCTGATCTCGGATAACGTGCGCGACCTCGTCACGCTGTTCCGGAGGCTACCGAACGCCAGAGCCTCCTTCGCCACGAAGTACGTCAACCGGGAGTTGCTGACCTACGATCCGCAGGGCCGGACCCGCATCCGCTTTTCATTGATGCCCGCGCAGACGGCCCGCGTGGTGGACATCGGCACCTCTCCCATGCCCGAGCGCCTCGCCGCGATCAACGACTTCGTCGAGGCCGGCTACGAGGTGCACCTGAACTTCTCGCCCGTCATCATCTTCGAAGGCTGGACCACCGCCTACCGCGAGCTGTTCGACCAAGTGGACGCTGTACTCTCCTCGAAGGCCAAAGCGCAGTTGGCGGCAGAGGTCATCTTCCTGACCCACAACGCGGGACTGCACGAGGTCAACCTCGGCTGGCATCCGAAGGGGGAGGCCCTGCTGTGGACACCACAGTGGCAGGAGACGAAACAGTCCGAGTATGGGGGCGTCAACCTGCGGTACCGGCGGGGCCTCAAGGGCAAGGCCGTCGAGCGCTTCACCACCCTGTTGCGCGAACGTCTGCCGTACTGCACCATCCGCTACGCCTTCTGAACGTCCACCGTCGCCCGATCCCGCTTTCCATCCGGGTGATGACCAGGAGGTGAGCCTGCATCTTGACCGCGGCGGCCTGCTGATAAGGTGGCCGCCACGACCGGCTTGCCCCAGCTCAAGCAAGGGCACAACGCCCGGAACCGACAGGGGAGACGCCGCATGAATCCACCCAACCCGATGCACCCCGACGAGCGTGCGCTCAAGCTCACCCGTGCCCTCCAGGACCACGACCTCGACACGCTGCTGCCCTTGCTCGAAGACGTCCTGCGCTGGCCGCGCAAGCAGCTCTACAGCAACCTGCGCCCGATCTTCGCCGCAGCGCAACAGGACGGCGTCAATCTCCTGCGGCCCCCTGACGACTTCCAGGCCTGGCTCCAGGTCCCACTCCGTCAGACCGTGCGCGGCCCCGGCACGGCCAAGAGCAATACCATCGCCGCCCGGCTCTCCACCCTGTCGCGGCTCTACAACACCCTGATGGATGAAGGGCTCATCCTGCGCCACCCCCTCCGTGGATTGGAGCGTCCCCCTCCACTCCTCACCCCCGACCCCCTACCGACACAGGAAGACGTCGTGCGCCTGCTCAGGCATGCCGAGGACGACCCCGCCCTGCACGCCGCGCTGACCCTGATCTACCACCACGCCGTGCAGGTCCCCGAATTACTCGCCCTGCGCTGGCCCGCCTTCCTCCACGAGGACGGCACCCTGCTGCGCCGCCGCACCGTCACCCGGCTCGACGAGGCCAGTTCCCGCGCCCTGGACCGTCTCCTGACGAGCGCCGGTGGACCGCTCTCGGACCCGCAGGGCCGCATCTTTCCCTACACCCACAACGACGACCTGCGCGCCCGCATTTTTCAGGTGTCGCGCGCGGCGGGCGTCCCCTTCTTCAATCCGGCGCAGCTGCGCAAGGCGGCCCTGCGCGACTTCGTATTCACGCCGGACCAAGCGGGGTCTCTCGGAGAGCAGACCTTAGAACTGGTCCGTGCCTTAGCCGAGGGCCTCGCGCCGGATCCCAAGCCGTAAGTCCGGCCTGCCCGTGGCTCCGTGCCGGTCAAGCAGGCACCCCAAGTGCACCCAACACGAACACGGACAAGCGCCACCCCAACCGCTGCACCTCTCAGATGGTCACGCCATACCGGTGCATGTAGATGGGCGTGTCCTCACCCAGCTGCATCCGGGTACGGTCGTTCTCCATCAGCTGGTATGCCGCCCCCAGGTCCCGCGCCTGGCCAGACTTGACCATCTCTTCCGCGCAGCTCTTCAACAGTATGGCGTCCGCTTCCGCATCCTCCCGTTCCTCCGGGGTCAGCTCGTCGTCCTCGGCGTCCTCCACATACTCCGCCGTCTCCATCCGCCGCTCCCACGCCTGCGCCTCCGCCGACCTGAACGCGTGATACGCCCGCTCATACGCCTCCTGCGACTCGAACGCCTTTGGCAACGGCAGGCCCACCGGGGCGCCCACCGCATCGTCGAATTCAAGTTGTTCCTGACTCCGTAAGTCGTTCATCCCCTCACGGTGCAAACACGCCGTGAGACCCACATGAGCACGCCAAACGCCGGACGCCACCCCAACGACACGCACCATGCCTCCATGACCCCAGCAGCCCCCCCCACGCCACCCCAGATCACCGTCTATTTCGCCTACAGCAGTCATCTCCCCAATCAGGCCGGCACCTGGGCCGCCGCTTTCTTCCTCCCACACCACGATGACGAGGACGCCCACGTCTTCAGCGGCTTCCTCTCCCCACAGACCACCTCCGAGGACGGCGCCCTCAACGAAGTGCTCCGCCTCCTGCACCTCCTCGACATCCACCACGCCCACCTCTACACCGAGAGTCCCACCCTCATCCCCCGCCGCACCGCCAGCCTGCCTCAGGGCCTGAGCCTCGCCCTGTCCCCGCGCAATCACCTCCGGCAACGCGTCGCCCAGCGGGAAACCTACCGCCTCTGCCAGCCCTTCACTGAACTCCACACCCAGGGCCGGCATCAGCGTGCGCTCCGGGAGACGCCCACCCAGGGGGCCCTCCTCACCTGCCGCTTCCGCTGTGAGCGCCAGACCCTCTTCCTCGACCTATGCGCGCACGGCCTTCAAGACACCCTCCAGCTCGGGCGCCTCACGGCTCATGGGCATCTGCTCCTCAATCCCGTCCTCCTCAAACCCCTTCTGCACCAGCATCTCCTGCGCCTGTACGGTCCGGCCCTCACCTCCGAAGTCGTGCGCCTGGGCGACCTCCTGCTCACCGATCTCGAGCACCGCCTCCCTGAACTGCACCAGCACGGCCGCACCCTCTGGACCACGCCCGCAGGCGTCAACCGGCTCTTCCGGCGCGCCGGCATCATGCCGGATCATCCTCACCTGTACTGCACCCGCATCTCCGCCGAGCAGGTCCGATTGACCTACCGGGGCCGCCACACCGTACGCAACGTCAAGCGCCCCGGGCACGAGTGGTCTCAGATCGTGCGCGACCTGATGCACAGCGTGGGCGCCTCCGAGACCGATCTCCTGCAGCATGAGACGTACACCCGGCAGGTCCATGATTTTCTCCAGCAGTTCGCACTCCTGCCCCTGGAAAGTGCCCGATGACCCACCCCGTCACGCCCTTGGCCACCCTGGCCTGGCACGTCACCCTCACGGCCCCACCACGCCCCGGCATCGACGCCTGGGACAATCAGGTAACGGTCTTCCTGGACGGGCAGGTCCTTACCGTGACGCAGGGCAATGGCCGCAACACCACGGCTGTCACCCTGGTCCCGTCCTTCCTCGCCCTGACCCGCGAGTTGCTCGACCAGCGTCCGGACATCACGCACCGCGTCCTGGTCCTCGACGAACACGCTGATACGGGGCAGCACTGCGCCCGCGTCGTCTACGAAGCCCGGCTCCCCCTCACTTCTCCCCGCGCCGAGCTGAGCCTGTTGCGGCCCTGCGCGCACCAAGCCCTGAGCGCAGGGCCGGATGGTCGCTGGTGGCCCGTGCAGGCGGCCTTCCTCCTCAATCCACCCGGCTATCAGCCCCAGTTGCACATCCACCATGAGGTCGTTGACGCATGGGAGTAGAGGAGACCTGGCCGCCCGCCCTGCCCGAAGTGGTCCAGAGCTGGCCCGTCCCCCGCGGGCACAAGTCCCGCCCCGCCCGGTGGATCGGTGGGGACGCCGCGCAGTACCGCGCCTTCTTTCAGGGCGTCCTCGACGAGCGGGGTGCGGACGCGAGCGCCCAGATCTGGAATGACGCCCCACGTTCCCCGCACGCCGCCGCGACTCGCTGGTACTACCCCGGCGTGCCCATGTACGCCACCGGGCGCTGCCATCAGGACGGCGCCCGGCCTCAACACGGCTTCCTCGTGCCCGCCCAGGCGGCCCTCCTTGCCCTCGATCACGGCCATGTCAATTGCCGCGCACACCCCTTGGAGCACCCATGACCGCCGCTCAATAGAACAGCGTCCAGGGGGCGCCCGTTTATCCGCATCTCACTCCGCTCCTGATCATCCCCGCTCCACCCCAGGCCACTGTCCACGCCCCCAACCCAGACAAAAGCAGGCGTGACATGTGGGCCTTTCCTCAGCACCTGACACTTCGCGAGAAATGGTGTCCTGAACGGAGTGCGGCATAACAAAGGGCGGTATCTGGGTCTGTGACGATCCCCGATACTGCCCGCGTCCATGCTGACACGCTCGCGACCTACTTGAAAAGTCGNTGGTGTCCTGAACGGAGTGCGGCATAACAAAGGGCGGTATCTGGGTCTGTGACGATCCCCGATACTGCCCGCGTCCATGCTGACACGCTCGCGACCTACTTGAAAAGTCGTCTCCCTCATCGCCGCCTGGACGCCTTGAAGCGGCTCGCGGAAGTGCTCCTGGCACTAATCCAGGCCGAATCCACACTGCACCGCAAGATTGCGCTCCATCTACCCCGGGACGCCACGCTCGACGCCAAAACCCGCACCGTTGCCAGGGTCTTCCATGACGCTCATCTCACGCCGCAGGACGTCACAGACGTCCTGCTCCCCCTCCTGCCTGACGGCAAACTCACCTTGATCATGGACCGCACGACCTGGCATTACGGCCAGACACCTCTGAACATTCTCGTGCTGGGCGCGCTTCTCGGAGGCGCAGTCATTCCGCTCGTGTGGTCGATCCTGCCCCATCAGGGCAACAGCTGCACTGCGGCCCGGATCCTGTTGGTGACCCGTCTGCTGAAGGTGCTGCCTGCCCGTCGCTGGGCCGTCGTGATTGCCGATCGGGAGTTTACCCTGCGCGAGTGGTGCTCATTTCTGCGTTGGAAACGTATCCGGCAGTGTGTCCGCATCCGGGAGAACACCCGCATTGAGGACGAGTTGGCCCGGGAACTGTTCACAACCCTGCAACCGGGACAGGTACGAACGCTCTTTGAGCGTACCTGGGTGTATGGGGGATGAATGCACGTCGTGATCACCCTGTCCCCTGCGGGGGACAGGGTGATTGTCGCTTCGGATTTGCCAGTCTTGGATGTGCTGAGGACCTACCGTCTCAGGTGGGGTATCGAGTCGGCGTTTTCCTCGTTGAAGTCCCGTGGACTGAATCTGGAAGCAACGCATATGACCGCTCCCGACCGGATCTCGCGGCTGTTCGGATTGCTGTGTATCGCGCTGGCGTGGATGACTCGGGTAGGGGCGCAGCGGATTCAAGACCATCCTCCAAGGCAAGACAACCGCGGGCGAGCCACGGTCAGTCAGGTACGGCTCGGGTGGCAGGTCCTGGGTCAAGCTGCGCGATGGGGCGGTGAGATCTTCTGGGACTGCCTGGAGCTGCTCGCCAGGCCCTTCTCAGCTACCAGCACGTCAATTTCCCGAAGTGTCAGGTGCTGAGGGGCCTTTCATAATCAACAGGGTCGTACATGGCCCACCACCACGTTTGGGAACGCGACTTCAACATCCAAGGTACGTACACCGAGTGCGTTACGCCCTAGGTCAGCCTCAACGCGGGGCGGTAGAGGATGTCATCGGTGACGGCGGGTCAGGCTACCCTAAGCCGGTTAAGGCGACACAGCCGTTCAGATGATCCCCAACCGGACTAATTCCTTCGGTTCATAGACCGGTACACCCAGCTTATTTTTCACTCGTAGCAGATGGGCGTCCTTTGACACGATAGCGTCCGCTCCCGAAGTGATGAGCAGATCCAGCAGATACCAGTCTTTAGGGTCCGGGCACGAAGGCCAGTCATAGCGTTGCAGTGGACTGACCACCTGCGCGACGCGGTATAGGCCCGTAGCCAAACCGAATGCCTCCGCAGCAGAGATGCCGCCACCGAGCGCAAGCACCTGAGGGTAAGTGAGTACCCGTTGTAACTCCACGAAATGCTCGTCGGCTAGGACGAAGAGAACGTCGAATCTCTGGGCGGCGAGGAACAGTTCGCGTGCAGGACCCACCGTGCCGGTCAGTCCACTGAGCAGCACATTGATGTCGGGGATGAGGCGTAGAGCTGGCAGCACTCAATCGGTTCGCGTCTGTCGCAGGGTCAGTCCTGGAAAACGCTTGGCGATGTCCCCGGCTGTAGGCTCAGGCTTCCGCTCACCCACAACCACGGCGGGTGTCTGCGCCCTAGCCCAGGCGATCGCTTGAGTCAACAACGCCTCTTGCTGGTCTTCCGTTAGCGTGGCGAACGCGGCTTGTAGCTGCTCCCCCGTAGAGGGTGCCTGAAGCGTACTGCGGCGCAGCCGTGCTTCCACCATCGCTGCGGGAATACGGTAGCGCGGCCGTCCAGTCGGCGTCGTGCCGATCTGCACGGCTCCCAAGTCACCTTCACGGAT
Source organism: Deinococcus sp. Leaf326 (assembly GCF_001424185.1). Lineage (NCBI taxonomy): Bacteria > Thermotogati > Deinococcota > Deinococci > Deinococcales > Deinococcaceae > Deinococcus > Deinococcus sp. Leaf326. The sequence continues at coordinate 12,017 of NZ_LMOM01000048.1, forward strand.
CTGCCGGCGGACAGTATCGTCACTCACGTGCAGGAGACGGGCCACTTGGGGCACGGTCAGCAGGCCACGCGGTTCATGCTGTGTTGTCATCCTCCACCTCCAGATCAATATTACCGCAAAATCCGCAAATGCCGCAATCCATACAAGTAGACTGTATTGAAGAAGTTGGTCACGATCCCTCTCAACATAATGGTAGGCTCGCCCGAACTCGCCATATACGGAAATGAGTTTTCCTTACTGAAACCATGATTAAGACCATTGACCATACCGATCCAGGCGACGAAACCCTCCATCGCTACCGGTATCAACATGCCTACGGAGTTATGTTGGCGTTGGGAGCCCTACGTGGGACAGGTGGGATCAGATTCACGGGGATCTACTGTGAGCACCACGAGGATCTACTCGGTGAGCTTTCTTCCGGACGGACACACGCATTTCAGGTCAAGACCCGCAAAAAAGAACTCGGATACTGGACGCTCACCGAGAAGGCGCTCGTAAAGTCAATTCAGCGCTTCGTGGCCCTTCACCAAGCGCACGGTGCTGAGGTCGAGCGGTTTGTGTTCGTCTCGAATACTGAGCTGCGTGAGGTCGAAGCCGATGCCAAGGACCAGACCAAGGCCACCAGTCCAAAATTCCTCCTCGACGCTTGCCGCTCTTGCAACGATCCGGCGGATCTATCAGCGGGTGCAGCAGCGGGTTTCGAGACCCTCCGCGCCGCCTGTGAATGCGACGCGGTTACTCTCTTGGCTGTTCTCAAAAGAACCGAATTCGCCCTCGGCCCGGACCTTTTCGGTTTCGAGGCGGAACTGATCGCCGACGTGCTCCCCTACCATGCAGAGTGCACGCACCTGACGGCGAGGCAACTGCGCCGCCTTGTGCGGGAGCTTGTCGAGCAGTTCACCTATGCTTCGGGCCTGCCCGTTGACGCCGACGCGCGGATCCTGCCAGGCGACGACGTGAAGCGTGGCGTGACCACCACACGTACCAAGAGGGTCGCCGTCGCTGACATTGCTGCGATACTGAGTCGTGCCCGTTCTGGTGAGCGAAGGAGCGGCACTGCGCTTGAGGGCGACCTTGCTTCATCTCCTCTCCGGAAAGATCACCAGGTACTCGTCAGGAAGCTGGAGGCTGGCGGCTTGGAAGAGCAGGTCACTAGTATGAAACGTCGACTGCTATCCGCCTTCGAGTGGGTCCGGGAGCAGCAGCTGATTGACGTGACGCTCGCCACAGCGGACTTGCGGCAGCTCGAAAGTGTGGTGGAAGGGGTTTATGCCGACGAGCAGGTCATAGCGAGCCTGCTCCCCTCACCCTGGGGGAAACAGCTGTATAGGGGAATGCTTCAGGAGTTCCGCCGCCTCGCTACCAACGAGCAGACCAAGGTCTGTAACCAGGACGCCGACCGACTATTTGGTATTGCAGGTTTGCTGACCGAGGACTGCCGCATCTGGTGGAGTCCTCGATTCGACGTAAAGGCGGTTTTGTGAGCCTCCGCCTGCTCAATAAAGCGGCTCAGGTAGAGCAGGATCCAGAGCTGCACATGGCCCGACTACTGCTGCTGCTAAACGCTCGCCCCCAGCACAAGCCGGTGGAGGGCATTATGAAGCTTGCCAAGCTGGACTTCCTGCTACGCTACCCGGTTGGTCTCGAACGTGCCTTGAAGCGAGTGCAGAAAAAACCCATAGAACTCGATATCAAGGACTTTGAACGGTCGTCAGTCGAGAGCAAGATGATCCGCTTCAAGTACGGACCCTGGGACGGACGATACCGTCAGTGGATTGGACTTCTCATGGCCAAGGGGCTCGCGTCCACCCACCTTGAAGGCCGCACCGTCATGGTAGAACTCACAGCCGCCGGGCATGCCGCCGCCGAACGGCTCGCCGCTATGGAGGAATTCACTGATACGGTGGCGCGCAGCCTGATAGTCCAGAAGCAGTTCGGTAACATGAACGCCACCAAGATCAAAAATTTCGTGTACGAGACGTTCCCCGAACTCGTACAGATGAAGTGGGGAGAGGAAATCGACCTGTGAACTTCCGACTTGAGCAACTTGTCCTCGATTTCAAGCAGGATGTGGAACGGGTTCCTTTCCGACGCTTCACGTATTTTCATGGACAGATTGGAGCTGGGAAGACGAGTATCGCTCGGCTGGTCGACTACTGCTTGGGCGGTCGCTTTGACCCTACACCTGCCCTGCAGGCCGAGTTCGTCTCTGCGACGCTTGACCTCGTCGTCGGAGAAACTCGGCTACAGGTGCGGCGTGACGTCGGCAGTGATCAGGTCGTCGCGGAATGGCTTCGCGGGGAACGTACCATCTCACTCGCGCTTCCTGCACGCAAAGCGGCAGGTGAAGTCCTGCCAGGCACAGGCGTGGAAATCCTCTCCGACTTGCTGTTCTATCTCGCTGGTCTGTCGATCGCCCGGGTACGCAAAAGCAAAGTGAACGATGGCAGTCCACTTGAGCGTCTGACTCAGAAGTTGCACCTCGCGTAGGACAATGAATAGCCGTGCTGGCCGAGAAATTCTGCGTTTTTCGTGAAGAAGTGCAGCAAGCGGTTGAGATAC
>NZ_LMOM01000049.1 GCF_001424185.1 Deinococcus sp. Leaf326
TGATCGGCAATGCCGTGAAGTTCACGCAGGGGCAGCACCCCGCCCGCATCCACGTGTGCATGAAGAACCACGAGCAGGACTTCGTGGTGTGCGTGCGGGACAACGGCGTGGGTTTCAACATGCGCCAGAAGGACCGGCTGTTCGGCATGTTTCAGCGCTTGCACCCCGCCGAGGACTTCAGCGGCGTGGGGATGGGTCTCGCCCTCGTGCGGCGACTCGTCCACCGCCACGGCGGCCGGGCCTGGGCCGAGAGTACGCCGGGTCAGGGCGCGACCTTCTACTTCGCCCTCCCCCGCCAGCCCGATCTGCTCCGCGACGGTTGTTGACCGCCAGGGCTGCTGGCCTGAGTGTATACATCGGCGGATTGCTGAAGATACTTGAGCCCACCTCAATAAAAGTTGTCGTACACGCGAGGGTGTAGTTAAAGCGCCTACACTACAGTGCATTTATGTCCTCCCATGACGATCCGCCCCCATTTTCGGCAGCTCAGGCGCTGGAAAAGATTCCCGAGCGGATCAGCGACGCCTACTGCGTGCTTGACCGGGAGTTCCGTATCCAGAGCGTGAATGGGGCGACCGAGCGCCTGCTTGGCCTGTCACGGACAACTATCGTGGGACGTTCACACTGGGAGGTGTTCCCAGCTTCCGTAGACGCCCCCATCGGCGCTGCACTCCGGCGGGTCGTCGAGGAAGGAACCGAGGAGCATCTGGCCCATCATTACGTAGGAGAGGGCTACGACCTGTATCTGGAGGTGGACGCCTATCCTACGGAGGAGGGCGGGATTGCTCTGTTCTGGCGCAACGTCACGGAGCGAGTTCAGGCCAAGCTGACGCTGCAGGCAAGTGAGGCGAAGTACCGCACCCTGTTCAACGAGATGGATGAGGCGTACGCCGTCGTCGAGGTGCTCGCCGACGCTCAGGGGCAATGGACTGATTTCCTCTTCATCGACGCGAATCCTGCGTTCGTGCGGCATACCGGAATGCCCTACCCCGTGGGGCGCATGGCGACCGAACTGTTAGGGAGGCCGAACCCGAGATGGGCCGAGCTCTACGGACGGGTCGTCGAGACAGGGGAGGCGCTGCGGGTGGAGGAGAGCGAACTTACACTTGGCCGTATCTTCGACTTGAATATCTTTCGTCTGGGGAATGAAGCAAGCCGACGGATTGCTGTGCTCTTCACCGACGTCACGGAACGGCGACAGGCTCAGGACGCATTGCGCGGGAGCGAGGAGCGGCAGACCTTTCTGCTGAAGCTCAGCGACACGCTGCGGGCGCAACCTGATGTGGATGCGGTGGTGAACCGGGCGCTGGGCCTGCTGGCCGAGCAGCTGAACTTGGACCGCTGCTATATCGGCGTATACCGAATTGAAGATGACTGGGGCGAGTTTCCCTATCAGGTGGGCAACGACCGCGTGCCGCCCGTGCCGAGTGGCGTGCGCCTGTCGGATTTTCCGGATGCCCTCCGGGTAGCGATTGACCAGACACTGGCGATCGGTGACGTCGCCCACGCCGCCGAACTCTCTGAACAGGACCGGCAGAATCTTGGCGCCCTCGGCATGGGCGCGCTTGTCGCCTCGACCCTGCGCAAGGGTCAGGGGCGGCCGTTCTGGTCGATCGTCGTCGTTTCTGCGACCGCCCGGCACTGGACGGCCAGTGAGATTGCTCTGATCGAAGAGGTCACCGAGCGCATCTGGACCGCTGTTGAGCGCGCCCAAGCAGAAGAGGCTCTCCGGGCCGTCAACACCAGCCTTGAGGAGAAGGTCGAAGAGCGGACCCGCCGCCTCGCCGACCTGAACGCGGAACTGGGGACGCTCATTACCCGCACCGCCCGGACGCTGGAAGCCCCGGTCGGGTATCTGAGCCAGTTCTTGGCAGCGGGGCAGGACGGAGAAGGGGTGCAAGAGCTGACGCCCTCGACGCTTTCGACGCTTCATGACGAGTTGAGCCGGCTCAAGGGGATCACCCAGGATCTCCAACAACTCGCTCAATTGGAAGTCCATGATCTGCGCCGCGACCTGCTACCGCTGAGCGAACTGTTCGCTGAAGTGCGGGAAGCTTTAGGAGAAACACGGGTCGCTTGGTCGGTTCGGCCCTTGCCTATCGTGCGAGGCGACCGGGCTTTGCTCCGGCAGGCGCTCGAGGTGGTGCTGAAGTTCACCTTGAGTGAGACTCGGGGAGCGCGGCAGGTGGAGGCGTACAGCCAAGACGTCGACGGCGAAGTCTGGGTCACGGTTCAGGATGACGGCGTCAGTCTTGGTGGTGAGGAGGCCGCCACCCTGTTTGATCTGGCGGTGCGCAGTGAGCAATCTGTGCCGCTGTTGGAGGGCAGCGGCCTGGCACAGGCCCGACGAATTCTGGCGAGGCATGGAGGCTGGGCCTGGGCCGAGGCATTGAGAGGAGGGCGGATTATCCTCGCTTTCCCCCGAGACGACACGGTCAATGAGGTCGAAGCGCTATTCGAGTAAGGAAGAGCGGGAGTGGATCATCCAGATCTTCTCTGCAGACTCTGACGAGTTCGACGCGGTTTACCGGATCGTCGATGCCTATCCTGCAGCGCTGCTCTGGGCTCTAGCCTGTGCCGTCGAACAGAGGCTCGGGGCGCTTCCCGGCAGTGAGCGCGAGCATGAGGCCGTCTTTGCGAGGAACAGCGCCTGAAGGACAGAACCTCGTTTAGGGCTCATCGGCCTGAACTGCGATAGAGACGGTATCGCGCCATAGCGTCTCCACTTTTGACCAGCTGAGGGCCGCTGGAGAGGTCCTATGCGAGCCCTAAACGAAGTGGTTTCACCAAGGGGTGCGGGCGCGCACAACGTATCTAATTCAATCAGACCGGCACCGGAACCAGGGACAAGGCCACGGCTCTGCGCTCCCCGAGGGCGACAGTACTGGCCTTCAGGAGGACGACAGGTCCTCTTGCATGGCCCGCGCCTGAGCTTCGAACCCTGCCTGCACCCAACGCACGGGGACGAAGGCGGCGCCTCGGTGGTGTAGGCCGTGTGGCCGTTTGGGAGGCGCGTGAGCGTCTGTACCCGCTCTGAGCGCAGGAGGCCCCAGCGGGCCAACGGACTGTCGTACCGCCAGGCGACTAGCGCCGCCCCGTCGGCAGGAGCGTGTATGCGCGTGACCTGTTCGTCGGAAGAGATGTACCGTCCCTCACGCCAGCGCAGCCGGAAGCGCATCTGCACGCCCTCGGCCGCGCGGCGGGCTCCCGTGACGTCCACCACGAAGGGATTCCAGCGCCTGTAGGCGCTGAAGTCCACGAGCAGTTCAAAGACCCGTTCCAGCGGGGCCTGAAGCGTGATCTCAGCGCGGGCGGCATGGGGCATGCGGGGCAGTATAGCGGGGGAGCAGGCCCTCAGAACCTCCACGAACCCCCTGGGCACCGGCCTTGACCCGAAGCGTGCCTGGTCAGATCGTCGATGCTTAGGCTCTGGCTTGCGCCGTTGAGGAGCGGCTCGGGGTGCTCCCAGACAGTGAGCAGAAACGTGAGGCCGTCTTCGTCAGGGACAGCGCATGAAGGACAGGACGGATTCTGTACGTTGCAGATCCATCAACCCCCACGCCTCGCCTGCGTCGGCGGGCGCATGAAGACCAAGGTACCGTCATTCAACGGCGTGAGCTGAATGGTGTACTTGTCCAGCAAATAGTTCTGGTACACCTGCCAGGGCTGTTTCGTTCCCTGCTTCGGCAACGTTGCCGCGGCGCGCGCCACGTACCCCGAATTAAACTCCAGCAGAGGTCGTGCTTCTGCCGTCGGGTCCGCCATCGGCGCCACCGAAGTGAAGCCACGCTGATTCATGTGCGTCAGCAGCCGGCATACGTAATCCGCCGTAAGTTCTGCCTTGAGGGTCCACGAGGAGTTGGTGTACCCGAAGGCGTACGCAAAATTCGGGACGCCCGACAACATCATGCCCTTGTAGACGAGTGTGGCTGGTACGTCGAGCGGCGTGCCATCCACCGTGAACTGCATGTCTCCCAGCACGTTGAGCTTGAGGCCCGTGGCGGTCACAACGATATCCGCCGGAAGTTCTCCCCCACCGGTCAGGCAGATGCCATCCGGGGTAAACGTCTTGATGGTATCCGTCACGATGGACGCCCGGCCCTCATGGATGACCTGGAACAGATCACCGTCTGGGACGGCACATACCCGTTGATCCCAGGGCTTGTGGTTCGGCGTGAAGTGGCGTGCGTCGAATCTTTCCCCCACGCGCTCCCGGGCAGCGTCCAGCAGTCGTTGGTTGAACAGGTCGGGTTTGCGACGTGCGATCTGGTAATAGAAGATGCTCGTCAGTACGTTTTTCCAGCGGATCAGGCCGTGCGCAACCGCTGGGGGCGCGAGTTTCTGGAGCTTCAGCGCGGTCTCGTCGACCAGGGGCCGGACGGCGATATGTGACGGAGAGCGTTGCAGCATCGTGACGTGCGCTGCGCGGTCCGCGAGGGAAGGGATGAGGGTAACGGCGGTGGCACCACTGCCGATTACCACGACGCGTTTCCCGGCGTAGTCGAGATCTGCAGGCCAGAACTGCGGGTGAACGATTTGCCCTTGGAAGGTGTCCTCGTTTGGGAAATCAGGGCGGTGGCCCTCGTCATAGCTGTAGTAACCGCTACACAGAAATAGGAAGCGGGCCTTACGCGTGACGCTTTGGACGTTCCCTCGGTCGTCGTGCGTCTCGGCCGTGATGTCCCACAATTGTTCCTGAGATGACCAGGCGGCTGCCTTCACTTTGTGGTGGAACCGAATCTTCGGCGTGATCCCCGCCTCATCGGAGGCTTCCTGAATGTACTGCCGAATATCCTCACCCGCCGCGATGGCGTTCTGACCTCGCCAGGGCTTGAAGCTGTACCCAAGCGTATACACATCCGAGTCGGAGCGGACGCCAGGGTAGCGGAACAGGTCCCAGGTGCCGCCGATCGCTCCACGCGCTTCCAGAACCTCGAAGCGTGTTCCAGGATTTTTGGCGAGCAGGTGCCGCGCAGCCCCAATGCCAGAGAGGCCCGCGCCGATGATCAGCACGTCCAGCGGCGCTCCATCTTCAACGTGGGAAGGCAAAGTCGGGCGGCGACGGACGGAAGCCCGTTTCACTGCAACGGACAATCCGGCGAGGACTGCTGCGCCCAGGACAAGTTGACGTCGTTTCACGTTGGAACTCCTCCGGAAAGACTGAGATTTCGGGCAATCTGCTTGTACACGTCTTTGGCCTCTGGAATCGCGGGCACAGCCATAAAGACGTGAAACCCACCAGGAGTCTCATATAGACGTACGTCCGCGCCCGCCTCCAAGGCTTGGCGGTGGAAGGTGCGGGCGTCCACGATGAAGAGGTCGTCGGTGCCCTGGAACACATCGATGGGCGACAACCCCGTGAGGTCAGCGCGCAGGGGGCTGAGCCAGGGGTGCTGTGGGTTGGCGTTCCCTGCCCACCAGCGGCCAACCAGGCACAGAGTGTCGACGCGCAGCATGACATCCCGCGGCTCCACCTCCCGGATGCGTGGGTCGCTGAGGGAGAGATCAAGCCAGGGGGCGAACAGCACCACGCGGCCTGGCTGAGGAAGGCCAGCGTCACGGTACCGGATAGCCTGACCCAGAGCCAGCGCGCCGCCTGCTGAGTCGCCGCACAGCACGACCCGTTCGGCGGGCATACGCGTGAGCAGGTCCCGGTACACAGTTTCGAGCAGCAGGTACGCGGCTTCGAACGTATGCTCGGGCGCCAGCGGATATAGGGGGACAGTGACGCTGGCACCTGTGGATCGGATGAGGGCTTCGAGCAGGTCCCAGTGGTTGCGGAGGAGTGGGTGAACATAAGCTCCACCGTGCGTGTAGATCACGTGCCATCCCGAGGCGTCCTTCCGAGGCGTGAGCAGGTAGACGGTAGATCCGTCGACCTGACGCTCCTGCACGTCGCACAGGGCCCGCAGAGACGCCGTGATCGGCGCAGGTTGCGGGTAGGGACGCGTACGGGCTGTGCGTTCCATGTCTGCAAGGTCGACGGGTCTTCTCCTCATGCGCAGGACAGTCTTGATGATGTGCATGGACAGGCTGGGCCGAGTAGAGGTGGCACGGTGGAGAAGCAGGCCACCCAGGAGGACTGAGGCACTCAGGACGGCACGGCGCGCGTGGGTCATCTCTGACCTCGGGAGCGGTTGGCCAGCAGGCGGCCCATTACCTGCCAGTACGTGCCGGGCAGGAGGCGTGCCAGCAAGTCCAGCACTTTGGCATCAGTGCCGACAATGACGCGGGGGCTTCTCCGCTCTACACCCTGCAGGATGATGCATGCAGCTTCGGCAGGCGAGAGGCGCAGGAGGCGGTTGTTGGCCTCGCGTTGCGCCTGGACTTCCTGAGCGGTGCTTTGGACGCCGCTGCCCACCGGGGCGCTGTTGGCGATGTTCGTCCGTACACCTCCCGGATGCACGACGGTGACGCCAATACCGTTTGGCGCGAGCTCATGCCGAAGGACTTCGCTGAAGCCGCGCACGGCAAATTTGCTGGCGGCGTACGCACTTTGCCCAGGCGGGCCGATGATGCCGTACAGGCTGGAGACATTTACGACATGCGGGGACAGTTCGGCCTTCAGGGCAGGTAGGAACGCCTTGCACATGGCGACCACTGCACGGAAGTTGATGCCCTGCACCCACTCAAACTCTTCAAGGGTCACTTCGTCAAAGGTGCCGCCCAGCGCCACGCCGGCGTTGTTGATCAGTAAGGTCACGCGGCGGTGCTCGCGCAGGACGGCGTCGGCGAGGGTGGGAATCTCAGCGGTGTGGCTGAGGTCGAAGGCATGCGTGGTGACGTGGAGGTCCGGGTGTTGGGCCCGCAGTGCATTCGCAATCCGCTTGAGGCCGTCCTCGTCCCGGTCGATCAAGGCGAGGTGGCTACCGCGCTGCGCGAGGTCGGTGGCCAGAGCAAGACCGATGCCGCTGGCGGCACCAGTGAGGACGGCGACGCCCCCCGTGAAGCTGTAGGGATTCATGGTTGCTCTCCTATAAAGTGCGTCACCAGCGTGTTGAACTCCTCAGCACGTTCGATCTGGGGCATGTGGCCTGTGCCGGGGAAGAGGTGTGTGCGGGCATGCGGGTAGAGGCGACGGGCGTGGTTCAGGTGCGTGGCAGGTAGGATCCGGTCCTGCTCACCCCAGACGATCAGGGTAGGGATCCGCAGGGCGGCGAGATGACGGGTCAAGGTGTCGCGCCACTCGGGATGCACGCCGCGCCAGTTGCCGAGAAACCGGGCAACACTGAGGTAGGCGCGGGAACGGTCGGGCTGTCCGGCGAGAAACAGGGCATGCTCACGGCGTGCAGACGTGGCGAAACGCGGATCGTGGAAAAGGCTTTTGACGGCGCGGGCACTGTTGCGGGGGTCCGGGGTCATCAGGCGTTCGCCCAGATGGGGCACAGCCAACATCCGGAGAGCGACGGTGACATCCTGTCCGAAGCCGGCGCTGTTGACGAGAACTAGCCTCCGGACTTGCTGGGGATACATCACGGCGAACTGCTGGGCGACCGCGCCGCCGAGGGAGTTGCCAATCAGAGTTACAGGCCGCGTTTCGTTCACGGCGTCGAGGTAGTGCTTCACGAATCTGGCAAGGCCTGCCAGGGTGTAGGACACATCGGGTTTGTCTGTGAGGCCGAAGCCGATGAGGTCGAGGGCATACACGCGGTGGCGTTCGGCGAGGGCGGGGAGGGTGTCGGTCCAGTCTTCGAGGCTCCGTCCAATGCCATGCAGGAGCACGACGGGGTCACCTTCGCCCTGGACCTGGTGACGGGTGCGGATCTCTCGCACGGAGAGGAATTCTGGTGTCTTCACGTCGTCTCCTGTTGGATAGAATCCAGTATGCGAATAAAAACTCAATTTCACAACTCGCGTTCCAATCGTGGAAAATATGACGGTAGAGATGAATAATCCTAAGAAAGCGGAGCAACAGCTCGCATTTCCGACGCGAAAACAGCCCCAACAGGCCCGCAGTCGTCAGATGGTGGACCGGCTATTGCACGCGGCCGCGCAGGTCTTCATGACGGAAGGCATCGAGGGTGCCACAACCAACCGCATTGCTGAAGTGGCGGGCGTCTCGGTCGGCTCGCTCTACCAATTCTTCCCGAACAAACTGACGATGCTTGCGGAACTTCAGCGCCTGTGGACTGAGCGGCTCGGCGCGGAACTCGATGTGACCTTCGGGCGCCCGCATCGACCGCTGGTCGACCTCGTGGATGAGGTCTTGGGGGTGCACGCGTTTCTGCAACGGGAGTCGGGGGGGTTGCTGGGCTTCTTGTTGACCAATCATCACGTCAAGGTGAACTCGTCGGTGCGTCAAACGGTTCAGGAACGACTGGAGCACATGGCGTCCTTGCGTCGTCTCGGCAGCGATCCGGTGCAGAACGTGATGATCGCGCGGATGACCATTCATATTGCTGACGCGCTCTATAGCCTCAGTCCGGAGGGCGCGAACAACCCGCAGGTGCGCGCGGAGGTGAGGCAGGCGCTGCTGGCCTATCTTGGCACGACGCTAAACGAACCACTCCCCCGAGGACTCTGAGATGTGAGGAGGGACCCAACTCACAGCACTGCAGAACCTTGGTGGGGACAATCCTGGTAAGCCTCACCAATCAGTCTTGGCACAGCGATGATTAGGGGGATTATTTAGGCTAGTTGTTCACGTTATGAGCACTTACAGCGTCCAAGTGAGGATTGGTCTGCTCACCCGATGTCCTCTTGCGGCTGAAACTCGCCCCGTTAGGCTATGGCGAAGAGTGATTTCATAGATCACAAATATCATTTGTTTAAAGATTTATTTGATGATTTAGACATAAGTTTCTAGCTGTACTTCGGGGAATATTCAGGGACCGCTGAACAACGCTGCACGGCACGCATAAAGGCGGCACCGGTCTCCTGATCGCCGGGGAACTTCCCCGGCGATCTCCCTTCGAATCTCAGGTACGGACTCGCCAAAAAAGCCATCCAGTTGGGCCAAGCGGAGCCATTGCAGGAAGAGCAGCGCAATTAAACAGAGCGCCGCGTGGTGGTTGAGCCCTTGCCAGCTTCTCCCTTCAAAGTGACTTAGCCCGACTTCCTGTTTGAGCTCCCGGTGACCCAGCTCGCAGGCCCAGCGTTGCTTCGTCACCCGAATCAGGTGATCAAACGACGTCTCTG